>JAVBTU010000477.1:0-13401 GCA_031556015.1 Thermoguttaceae bacterium | reverse complement strand
GTCAGTTTGCTGCCGTACATGGAACAGAGCGCTTTGTATTCGAATATCACGGCGATTTCGCCGACGATATCCAACGAATCGGATCCGACGAAAACCTGGCCCTGTGCGGTCGGAGATAATATTTCCCAGTATCAAAATTCGATTCCCATCCTCGGCTGTCCTTCCGACGGGGCTTACGGCTCGCCGTCTCCGCGACAGATGGCGGGGTCGAACTACATGGGCTCGGTCGGTGACGCCCCGTGGTGGTTCGGAGGAAACGAGAGCGGTCGTAACGATCGCGGGTTCTTCGGCGGCGGCGTCGATTGTCACGAGCCCGGACAGGTCTCCAAGAGTCCCCCGATTTATCGCCGGATGTCGGCCCTGACGGACGGGACCTCGAACACCGCCATGATGTCGGAAACGGTTCGTGGCACCGCGGCGGGCTCGAAGATGGTCAAAGGGGGGGTCGCCGTGGTCACCAGCGCGATTCCGGCCGATTGCGCGGCCGTGGATCGCGATCCGGGTTCGAGAAACGCGTTTGCCGCCACGGTCGAAACGACCGGATACGTGCGTGGTGCCGCGTATTGCGACGGTCGTGCCCCGTTCGCCGTGTTCCAGACGATCCTGCCCCCGAACGGGCCGTCGTGCAGTTCCGGGGAAGAGAATCCCGGTTGGGCCAGTGGTTATTATTCGGCGTCGAGCAACCATACCGGCGGCGTCAACGTTCTCGTCGGCGACGCGTCGGTGCATTTTGTTTCCGACACCATCAACTGCGCCACGGACGACGACCGGGGCGGGCAGGCGTTCGACGGAAACAATCTGCCGACCGGAAGGAGTCCGTTCGGAATCTGGGGCGCCCTCGGTTCGATCAACGGCGGCGAGTCCGAGTCCGCGTTCTGATCGAAAACGTGTCGTTTTTCATAACCGGAGAAACTGTCTTTCGGAAAATCCCCCGGAATTCGGTTTCTCCTTCCTCGATCCACTTACGACTACCATGAAAAAAACCACATTATTCCTGATCCTGACGTGCCTTTTAAGTTCCTGGGGCTGCGGAAAGGGACCGCCGTCCGGTTTTCCGCAAATCCATCCGATGACCGTGACCGTGAAGAATGGCGACACGCCGCTACCGGACGTCAAGGTCGCGTTCCTTCCCGTCACCGGCGGGGTCGGGTACGGGATCGCCGGCACGACCGATCCGAACGGCGTCACGCAGGTCCGCACGACCCAGGGCGACTATGGGGCCAACGGAATTCCGCAGGGGGAGTTCGTCGTCACCGTCCAGGACGTCGTCAAAATCGATCTCGGCGTCACGCCGGAGGAGGCCGCGAAAATGTCTCTCGCCGATCAAAACAAACTCTCGCTCGAAAGGCGGAAATTGACCGCGGAATTCCCGAGAAAGGTTCCCCCGGTCCTTTGTCGAAACGGCGTCATCGCCAATCGTTCCCCGATCCGCTTCACCGCCAAACCGGAGACGAACGAGTTGACCATTGACGTATCCCAATACGAAAAGTAAACTTCTGAGAATTTCATTCCTTTTACTTCCCGTATTCATGCCCGCTTCTCCCGATTGCGTCCTTAGTTTATGTCGTCAATCCCTGGACGCCGCCCGATTCGCGACGAGCGATCCGGCAATCCATGAAAAAGTGCTCCGACGCTCCTTGCAGCTTGCGTTGGAGCGAGGTTTTACGGACAATCCGCCGCTGCTCGGGCAGGAGATTCATCGGGAGATTCGGCGATTGACCGACAATCCGGACCCGTACCGGGCGGTTAAAAAAGAGTTTAACGAACTGATGCTTTCGCAGATCGACCGGCTCCGTGAAACGATTCGGTCCGCGGCGAATCCTCTCGAAGCGGCCGTGCGGGTCGCGATCGGCGGCAATACGATCGACTTCGCGCTCGGCGCCCATCTGGACGCCGGGTTCGTCAACGACGCGATGCAAAAAGCGATGAATCAGCCGATCAACGGCGAACTTCAGCGGTTCTTCGACGTCGTTGCCGGAGCGAAGAACATTCTTTACCTGCTCGACACTTCCGGCGAAATCGTGTGTGATCGGCTTTTGATCGAAGAAATTCTTCGCCAAGGCGAACTTTCCGGAAACGGTAAGCCAAAGATCACCGCCGTCGTTCGCGGACTGCCCGTAATCAACGACGCGACGCGCGAGGACGCACAATCGGTCGGTCTGACCGAGGTGGTTGACGTGATCGACAACGGAAACGACGGGCTCGGAACGATCCTGGAGTTGTGCGGCGCCGAATTTCACGACCGACTCCGACAGGCCGACCTTGTCCTCTCCAAAGGGCTCGCCAACTACGAAACGCTGGTCGAGTACGGTCCCGACAAACTCCCGCAAACCGTCGCGTATCTTTTCAAAGCGAAGTGCGCTTTCATTGCCCGTTTTTCCGGAACGAAATTGGGCGACCTGGTCGTACAGGTTCGCTCCCGCTAGCGCGATTCACTCTGCATTTGCACACGGAGTTGAATCGCCGCTTCACGACCGCAAAGGTGTTCCACTAATTGGAACGAAAACTCCATCGCGACGCCGGGACCTTTGGCCGTGATAAAACGACCGTCCCGGATGACCGCGTCATTCTTGTACGTTACGTCGGCGGGGAATTGCGTTTCGCAACCGGGGTAACAGGTCGCGCCGCGGCCGGAGAGCAGTCCCCAAGCCGCGTAAGTGAATGCCGGCGCGGCGCAAATCGCGGCCAGGCAGCCGTTTTCGGCGGCGATCCGTTCGGCCATTCGTCTCAGCCCCTCGTGGTTGCCGAGGTTCTTCGAACCGGGCATGCCGCCGGGCAGGACCAGCACGTCCGGCGTCGCGTTCGCGACCTCGCTCCAGATGTGATCCGCCGTCAACGGAATTCCGTGCGCTCCGGTCACGGTCCGCCCGGACAGTCCGACCGTCGTCAGTCTCATACCGGCGCGACGCAACACGTCGATCGGGGCGACCGCTTCGATCTCTTCGAAACCTTCCGCTAATACAACGAGTACGCTTGGTGTCATGGCTGTGCTTTCGATTCAAAATTGATTTTCGAGTCAGTCGAATTCCACTTCGGAGGTTTGAAATTCGTTTTCGGTCGCGACCCAGAAGTCGCCGAATTCGGCGAGGAAGACCGACGCTTTTTTGAAAATCGTCAAAAGTCGATCGTACTTCGCGGCGTTTTCCGGGATGGGATTCTCGACGCTTTCGACGGTTTGAATGCTTTCGAGCCGGTCGAACGAGTCGATCAACCCGGTTCCGACGCCGGCGGTCACGGCGGCGCCCAAACTCGCGGCATAGGCGCCGATGCTCGTCTTTTCGATCGTGATCCGCAGCGCATCGGCGTAAATCTGGCGCCAAAACGGATTGATGCTCCCACCGCCGACGACGCACATCCGGTCCCCGACTTTTTCGACGCCGCGAAATGCGTCGACGAGTACCCGCAGATTCAGCGCGATCCCTTCCAAGGCCGCACGAATCACGTCCGCCCGGGTATGAACCAAATCCAAGCCAAGCAGCGCCCCGTGAACGTTCGGACTCGGATCCAGCGACGAACCGCCCGCGAAACAGGGATTCATCAAAAGCCGGTTCGCTCCGATCGTCGATTGCGTCGCCAAGTGGATCATTGCGTCGTAAATCGGGACCCCCTTTGCCGCGGCGGCCGCGACAAGGTCGCCGCAAAAATGGTCCCGGATCCAGCGAAACGACGTTCCGGACGAAAAGTCCCCCATCGTCGAAAGGAACAAACCCGGAACGACGTGGACGAATGTTCCCGGTCTCAGTTGGTCGTTCATGACCGGCTTTTCCACGGACGCACCGACCCAGGAGGACGGTCCGAGGGACGCGTGAAGCCGACCTGCTTTGATGTTTTTCGCGCCGACCGCTTTGCAGACCGTGTTGACACCACCGGCGACGACCGGGATCGAAGCCGGAAAACCCAGCGCATCCGCGGCGGCCGGCGTCAACGTTCCGACTGTTTCCGTCGAAGGAACGATTTTCGGGAACATTTTCAGATCCAAACCGGCGGCTTCGAGGAGCGATTCGTCGTACTTCCCGTCGCGAAGATTGTAAAATCCGCTGCCGGACGCGTAACTGAAATCGGTCGCGATCTCGCCGGTCAAACGGAAGTTAATGTAATCCTTGGTCCCGACGATTGTGTCGATCTGTCCGAACATGTCCGGTTCGTTGTCCCGAAACCACATCGCCTTAAACAGCGGATAGTGCGCCGCGGGGAGACCACAACCGGTCTTCCGATACCACTGAACCGGATCGACTTTCTTGAAATACTCGCGCACCTGATCGACGGGGCGACTGTCGGACCAGATCGGCACCAATCCCCGGAGTACTTGCCCGGCGGCATTGAGCGGAATACAGCCGTGCGCGTGACCGGTGATCCCGATCGCGGCGATCTTCTCCGCCGGAAAGCCCGAATCTTTCATCATCGTCCGCGTACTCTGGACGACGACGTCCCACCAGTCGGTCGGACGCTGTTCGTGCCAGCCGGACAACGGATACTCCGTTTCATAAGGAAGAAACGCCGAAGCGAGACATGCGGCGCTGCTGAACAGAGACGCTTTGCTCCCCTCGGTCCCGATATCGTAGGCAAGAATGAGTTTATCCATGATCGCCTCCAGAGGAAAAGGATGAATGATGTAAAAAGTGATAGGTGATAGGTGATACACCTGAACAATATCACTTATCACTTAGAGGTTGTTTGAAAATAAGTGCCGTAAAAGCAGGGGGGTGTCATGCTGAGTGAAACGAAGCATCTGGCTCAGGAATCAAGACGTTCCGGTTTTTCGGGGACGCCAACTTGAGGAACCAGATTCTTCGGAGTACCTCAGAATGACAGCCCGTCAACTTATTTCAGTGTTGAATTTTCAAACAGCCCCCTACTTCTACTACGCTTTGTACCATTCGCTGCGGAGGAAATCGAGGCTCTTTCGGATTTCGGCTTCCCGGTCGTCGCCGCGGACGCCGCATTCGAAACTGACGAACTTGTCATATCCGATATATTTCAAGCCGCGAAAACCTTTAACGAACGAATGTTCCTCCTGCCCGGGCAGGGTTCGTTTCGGGCCGTTGGCCAGGTGGACGTGATGGAGATACTTGCCGCCGGAAATGAACGCTCCCATATCGTCGGCTTCTTCATTATACATGTGATAGAAATCTCCCATCACGCCGATTCCTTCGCAGCCCGCGATTTTGTTACAATCGATCGCGATTCGTGCCCCGTCGGACACTTGCCGGAGGAAAAACGCTTCCCAACGGCTCAGCGGTTCGAGAACCACTTTCGTACCGCATTCGACCGCGAATTTGCCGACTTCCGGCAGGAACTCCAGGAGCAGTTTGTGGATTTCCTGATTCGTCAACTTCGTCTGCCCGTTGAACGCCGGAACGTAAATCACGCCGGTGCCGCCGAGTTTGCCGTTTCCTTCGAGCTGTCGTTTTAAATCGTCGATGCCCGGCTGCCGTTTCTCCACGTCGTCGGAGCAAAGATCGCCGTTGCACGAACCGTAGCAGAACGTGCTGACGAGCAGGCCGGCGTCTTCGACTTTCTTCTTCCAGTCGCCGACGTTGTTCCCGATTCCGCCGAGCTCGACCGCTTCGAAGCCCATTTTCTTCATGTTCTTCAGTTTCTGCTCGTCGTTATCTCCGGGGATGATCCCCAACTGGCTGGAAAACCGCAGCTTCGCTTTGGCGCGTTGATCGCCGGGAACGGCGGCCCCGGCGGACGATTGCGCCTGACCGGAGCGGGGAAGCATGACCAAGCCGGATCCTAAAACCGAAGCCCACAAAAAACTACGTCGTTGCATGAATATCTCCTGAAAAGGGGTGGATGGGTGGAAGGGGAAAAGGGGAAAAGGGGAAAAGGGGAAAAGGGGAAAAGGGGAAAAGGGATTTTTTTGTGCTGCATTCCTCTCCGCCCTTTAATATACAGAAAGTTTGTTTGAAAAGGTAGTTAATGGAAATATTTTCTCGGCGCCGAATTCCCCGTTAGCGGCGGGGCTTGCCGCGTGTTTGTCAGGGGGAGAGTTTCGATGATACTTCCGGCGATCCGTGTTTTCGGACCGCGGCCGGAGAAGACGACCGTTCCCTCGCGGGACAGGATTTCGATTTCCGTTTCTTCCGAGTCGATCGCGGTCGGACCGTTGAGGACGATAAAGTCGGCGTTTTTTCGTTGCAGTTTCTCGACGGCTCGATTTTTCGCGTCGTGAGTTTCCAACGCGAACGCGACGATCGTCTGGTCCGGCCGTTTGATTCGTCCCAAAGCCGCTAAAATGTCGGGCGTTTCCTCGAGTTCGAGAATTCCGGAAAAATCGGCTTTCGCAAGCTTTGTTTCCGAAAACCGCCTCGGTCGATAGTCGCAAGGGGCCGCCGCTCCGATCACGGCGTCGCAATCGGGAAACAGCTTCAGCGCCGCTTCGAGCATTTCGTTCGTCGAAACGACGCGATGCAGCTCGACTTCCGACGGATAGTCCAGATCGACCGGACCGCTGAGGACGACGACTTCCAGACCGTGATGCAAAGCCGCTTGCGCCAAAGCGCGACCCATTTTACCGCTGGACGCGTTGGAGAGAAAACGAACCGGGTCCAGATATTCCCGCGTCGGACCGGACGTGATCAAAAGTCGCTTGACGGGCAACGGTTTCTCCTAATTCCCTTGAAACGGATCGTCGACGACCGGCGCCGGCGCGGACGAGGTTGCCGGCGCAACCGCGGTCTTGGCGGAGAGAGTGCGGACGACGATGTTCAGTTTATTCGCTTGGACGACGACGACTTTCGCGCCGGGATCGATCGGTTCTCCTTCGCTGACGGCATCGTACTTGATCCCGTTGAGAAGGACGATTCCGCTAGGCATCATACGGCTTTGAGCGATTCCGGTTTGACCGACCAGTTGTTGGAGCGAATCTTTCTCCGGGTCGGGCGCGAGCGCCGGATCGTTTTCCGGCTCCAGGAGCATTCGGCGTCCGATGGGGGTATGCGGCCAAATCACGAACAACTGCCAAACCAACACCGGGAGCCCAATCAGGAGGAGCCCGAGAAAACCGAGGCCGAACTCCATCCCCTGGTGGAACGCGAAAACCACGCTCGCGCAAAACGCCGCGAACGAAAAAAACGCCAAAATGCCCCCCGACGGCAGGAACAATTCCAGTACGGCGAACAGCAGTCCGCTGAAGAGAAAAATAATCGTCCAGACCCAGGGAGACATATTGGAGAGGCAAATGGGGAAAACGGGCTACCACCGGTCGACGCGTCATTTATACCACGGCACGCTCCCGTTCGACAAGGGTCCATAGCAAATCGCGAACCCCGACACAATCACTACCTTTTACCTGTTTTACTTATTATGCCATTTTCGTATTTATTTCCTTGACGATTGTGGGGAAGTTGTGTATAGTGGGGTTTAATGTATCGTTTTTATCTGTTTTACGACGGTAAATTCGATTTTTCGCATCCTGCGTTCCCCGCCCGTTTATCCCATTTGATCCAGTAAATATGAGTTTCTTGAACAACAGCCGCTCCGATCGTTCGAAAAAACAAAATTCCCCCACCAAGCGCTCCCTGCGAGTCGAATCGCTCGAAAATCGAGAAATGCTCTCGATTTCCCCGCTCAACGCGGATGGGTTTGAGGATTTGAAAGGCGTGTATGACAACCTGAATTGGGGAGATACAGAATTAACCAACTACAATGTTATCGAATTATCCGGCGAAAACATTACCGCAGCCAGCTTGGCCGAAGCTATTGCAAAAGCGAAGGATACAGAAAAAATCGACCTGATCGTCGTCCATACCACCGCGACGAACAACACGATCCAAATCGAGAGTGCGCTGGCAATCACCGACGACACGATCATCGTCAGCATGGGGACCGATCCCTTGAAGCTCAGCGGCGGGAGTTTCAGCATGGCCGTCGACAAGGAATTCCAACTCGGCGGCATTACGTTGTCCGAAGCGAGTGAGGCCAGCGCCGTAGCTGTGACTGAAGGCACCGTCACGATCACGAAAAGTACTTTCACGAACAACGGCAGTGGTGCGATCAGCATTGAAGGCGGTTCGATTCTAGTCACAAATTCCGTGGTAGCGAATAACTCTAGCTCCCTCCAAAGTAATGTTGGCGGTGCCGTCTATGCAAAGGGCGGAAAAATTTCAGTCATCGATTCAGTCGTTTACGGCAATCGCGCTGGCAGCGGGGCGGGTGTTTATCAGGAGGGCGGGGTCTTCGAAGTCGATGGATGCACGGTTTACGGGAATGATACGTATTCCGGCGACGATGATGCCGGCGGTGGTCTTTACCTCAAGGCAGGTACCATGACGGTCAAAAACAGCACCATTTCAGGTAACAGTTCATACAAGGACGGTGGGGGACTCTATCAGGTCGATGGTACACTCAATGTCATTAACAGCGTGATTTCCGGAAACGCCGCGTTTAACAGCGGAAGCGTCGTCTACTTCGGCGGTGGTGAAACGAACGTGACGAACTGCACGTTCGCGGGAAATATCGGGAAAATCTACTACGGTAACGAGCTGATCGATTACAACAACATCTTTGCGTTTAATTACGGAGAAGAGGATTACTCGGAAGACGAAAGCCTCAATGATTACCCAGATTACGGTTACAATCTGTATACGTTTTGGTTTGAGACCACTGCAGGTGCCGCCGCGGAATTAGCCGCTTCGGATTCACTGGTTTCAAAGATAACCAACTCGTCTCCCTATTATTCGCTTATGGATCCGAAGTTTGCAAAAATTTCGGAATACTTGTCCAACGCGACAATAAGCTTTATCTTGGATGCGTATGCTAATGGAACCGCCGACCTGTCCGAGTTTTACCGTGCTTGGAGCCCCGAAGCTTGGAAAAATTGGGATCTGCGTCTGCAAACCACTTCCCCGGCGAAGGACAAAGGTTCTGACGCCAAGATTTCCGGTGAAGAGACCGACATCCTCGGCAATGCCCGGATTCAAGGCAAAGCCGTCGACATGGGCGCGTACGAATCGGGCACGGCTTTCACCTTGGCCGCCCCGAAAGTGACCGGAGTACTCTTGGAAATGGGGGAATATGATTTTCAAGCCCGACTGGATTGGGGAGGCGTTGCAAATGCGAAAGCGTACGAAGTGTTGCGATATAACAGTGCGAAGAGAACATGGCAATCCCTTGGCATGACAACTGTGACGCAATTCGTCGATCCACGTGCTGAAATCGGAGATCAATACCAGGTCAAAGCTGTTAGCGGCGGCCTTTTCTCCGCAGCGAGCGCGACCGTCAAAATGGCTACGGCGGTCACGGAAGCACCTTCGATTCCCCTCGCGGCGCCGAGTGGCGTCAAAGCGGCGGCCGGGCCATTCGGTGTTGTGATTTCCTGGAACGCGGTCGCCGGAGCCGATGCATACAACGTCTACCGCATTCTTTCCGACGGATCCGCCGAATTGATAAAATCTCGAATCAACGCGACGACTTTTACGGACAGCGGGCTGGTCCCGGAGACCAATTACAAATACTGCGTCACGGCGTCCAAAAATTTTCAGGAAACAAGCGCTTCCGCGACGGTTTCGGCAACGACCGTGAAGCTGGCCGCGCCGAAAATCACCAGTGCGGTTGCCGGACTCAATGCGGTCTTACTGAACTGGTCCACCGTCGACGGTGCTACGGAATACGATGTTTACCAGGTCGGGATAGCGGACCCGATCAAAACCGTCTCCGGTACCTCTCATACTGTCACCGGGCTGACGGCGACCACGAAATACTCCTTCCAGATCGTCGCGAAATATGTCGCCGGGGAAGAGAGCGAGCAAATCGTTAAATCGTCTGCGAAGTCGGCCGCCGTTTCCGTTTCGACCAAAACCGCCCCGGAAGCGACGAAACTGGCGGCCAAGGCGGACGGAATGAGCAAGGTCGATCTCACTTGGACCGCCCCACAGCTCGCCGACGCACAAAAAATCGAATACGTACTCACGGTCAAGGATGCCAAAGGCGTTCCTGTCGGTGAAGCCGAATATGATACACCGGTCTTTCAGGGGGCATCCGTTTCCGTGACGGGATTGAAAGCCAGCACGAAATATTCCTTCACGATTCAAACGAAGTACTACAGCGACATGGAAGGGGAAGAAGTCCTCGCAACGACCAAAGGAGTGACGGTTTCCGCGACGACGGCGAAGTTTCTTGCCGTGAAGAATTTCAAACCGATCGCTTCCGAGACGGGCTTGTCGACTGTGACGCTGCAATGGGACGAACACGTTGACGCTACGGACGATTATGAAATTACGGTGACCACGAAGACCAAAGGCGCTGTGACTCCCTCGGCCGAATTAGTCGCCGCAGATAAGACGTCCGCGACGATCTCCGGCTTAACCCCGGGAGCGGCTTATACGTTCAAAATCGTGGCGAAGAACACCGTTGCCGGCGAATCGGCGGCGGCGTCCGTTTCCGCGACGACCAAAATCGCCCCGGAAGTGACGAAGCCGACGGCCAAGGCGGACGGAATGAGCAAGGTCGATCTCACCTGGGCCGCTCCGGTTCCTCCGGCCGGTGCCACGATCAAGGGCTACCTGGTCACTTACCCGGGCCTGTCCGATCCGATCGAAGTCGCGAAGGACAAGTTGGGATGTAAAGTCGAGATGTTGGCCGCCGGCACGAAATACACCTTTACTGTCAAGACGATTTACGAACTCGAATCGGATGATAGCGACGTGACCAGCAAAGGCGTCACCGCTTCCGCGACGACGGCGAAATTCGTTGCCGTGAAAAATTTCAAACCGATCGCCTCCGCGACGGGTTTGTCGACTGTAGAACTGCAATGGGACGAACACGTTGACGCCACGGATGGATATGAAATTACGGTGACCTCGAAAACCAAAGGCGCTGCAATCCCCACGGTCGGTCCCATCGTCGCTGGTACTACATCCGTAGAGATCGACGGCTTGACCGCCGGAGCGGCGTACACGTTCAAGATCGTGGCGAAGAATTCGGAGGTCGAGGGCACTTCGGCGGCGGCTACGACTTCGGTAACGATGAAAAAGGCGCCGGTTCCGAAACTCTCGCTGGTCAAAAATACGACAACCTATACCGAAATGACGCTCCAGTGGGCGGCGTTGACGATGCCCGTTGACGTCGACTCTGAGGAAGTGGTTTACACACTTCAGGTGAAAGGGCCCGGCGAAAAAGAGTACACGGACGTGACCGACGTGACAGATATCAAAGCCGAGGTCGACGACGAGGCTCGCACTTTCGAGGTTACCGGCTTGGCCGCGGGCACGACGTATTCCTTCCGTATGGTCGCAACCTACAAAGATTCGGACGAAACGACCCTTGCCGAAGCGACGTCCGGAGCGATCAGCGCCAAAACGACCGTCTTCGCCGCCCCGACCGGAGTGAAAAAAGACTATATCGGCCTCACCGATGTCGGCATTGAGTTTAAGGCAAAAGACAACACGGATTATGAGCTCTGGTGGAGTACGGATAACAAATCATGGAGCAAATTAACCGAGATTGATGGAGGTATCTACGGTGAAAACCCGCCGGAGATCGAAGAGCCGTGTGCGATGGTCGGTGTCTCTTCCGAGGGCTTCGGATATGCTGAAGTCTTCGGCTTGGATGCCGGAACAACCTACTATTTCCGTGTCCGGGGAATCATGGAGTCGGACTCGGACGTTTACGCGGACTCGACATCGCTCAAATTGGCGACGGCGGTCGCCCAAGCCCCGAAGATTTCAGCGGAAGCCGTCGGAACCAATTCGATCAGGGCAACTCTGACTCCGGCTTTTCTTCTGGATACCCTAGGGATCTACGATGTGTCTAGCGCGGAAAGAATGATCGATTTTGAAATCTATTTCGACGGCAGCGACACGCCTGAGGAATCAACGAGCTACAATGTGGATTTCGGATT
Source organism: Thermoguttaceae bacterium (assembly GCA_031556015.1). Taxonomy (GTDB): domain Bacteria; phylum Planctomycetota; class Planctomycetia; order Pirellulales; family Thermoguttaceae; genus JAVBSX01. The sequence goes on along the minus strand of JAVBTU010000477.1, from coordinate 1,556 downwards.
TACAATGGATAAAAAGGGCTACTACACCGGCGGATACGCTCTCATCACTTTCAAGGATGTCGCAACCGCAACGAAGAACGTTCAAGTGAAAGCGATTTATAATCCTTTCAGCGCCATTGAGCCTGTGGAATCCGCGCTTTCGAACAAGATTAGTGTTAGGCTGGTGGAAACTCCCCAACCGTAGCACCAGTTCCCCATTTTGAATCGAATTGATCCACCGGGCCGGGGCGTTTTGAAACGCTCCGGCCCTTTTTCGTTTTTTCGTCAGCGATTCTGATTCGAAACGGTGGATGGGAGCGTTTTTCGTTTAGGGGTAAGCCATGGCACCGCGTACATGACACCGCGCGGTTCCGATCAGTGCGGCAGGTACGGGACGATTCCCTGCGTTTGCGGCGTGAGGGGGACGACGTCGGCGTCCGGCGGCGAAAACGTCGTAAGAAGCGTCGCATACCGAATCGGTTGTCCCGCTCCGGCTCGCTTGGGAAGATGATATTTATAGAATCCCTGTTTGTCCAGCGCGATAATTAAACCGGTTTTCTCGTCTCGGGGAATCGGACGGAGTAAAACGCCGTCTTGGCCGAGATAAACCGTGAGCATCACTTCGGCGAACCGAAGCGGTTCTTTGCCGTCGGACGGGATGTCTTTGAGCGGGTTCAAATGATTTCGGTGCAGCGGATTGAGTTCGTCGTTCGGTGTGGTGGACAACTGCCAATCGTCAACCAACCGTGTGAGTAGTTCCCTCGAAATTGAGCCGTCCTCGATCTGGAGCCAACCGACGGCGTCGAGAAATCGCGTTTGCCCCTCGTTGATCGCAATCTTCGCGGACGCGATTTCGAGCCGAAGTCGCCCGGTCAAACGGTAGGGGGTTAATTGTTTTCTCAATTCCCCCAGATCGGCGTTGCCGATTCCCATATCCTCAAACGTCACAATCCAGCGATTCCTCCCGGACGACTCCCCTCGAACGGTTCCGTGAAAAAACGAATCGGGCCCCAGCGACTTTAAGGGCGGGAACAATAGGGCGAGAAATCGAACAGGAATTTCCGTCGACTCCGAGCGAAGTTCCACGGTCAATTCCGGCTCATTCGGGACGCTTTTGTCCCGTTTGATCACGAACCGAATCGGATCCCGGGACGGATTTTCCTGTAAACTGAACGAACAATCCAGCTCGGCCCGCGAACCGTTTGAAGTGAAACGTCCTTCCAAAAACGTCAAAATTATCCCGTTTTCCGCTGCGGCGCCGGGAATTTGGAGGTCGACTTTATCGAAACTGAACAGCACGTCTCGTTTGTGGCCGGAAAAACGATCTCCGAACTGGTCGAGCAAAAGATTTTCGAGTAATTCCACGTCACTGTGGAGCGTCTGCGGGTTCAGGATCACGGAAACCGAATCGGAACTCAGTTTGCACAAAGTTTCGTTGTCCGCCAAAAACGGCAGGAGAAGGCTGAGAACCGAGCCCGACTCGGGCGATTCCGATTTCATCCGCCGCAGTCTCAAGTTGGAAATCGCGAACATCGCTGCGCCGGTATTCGGATGGGAATAGACCAGTTCGTCGTATT
>JAVBTU010000405.1:0-3464 GCA_031556015.1 Thermoguttaceae bacterium | reverse complement strand
GAAGCGGAAGGATTCAAAGTCGCGATTCTCGCCCAGCCCGATTGGCATTCCTGTCGACCGTGGTCCACGTTCGGTCGTCCGCGACTCGGGTTTTGCGTTAGCGCGGGCAACATGGACTCGATGATCAACCATTACACGGCAAATCGGAAAGTCCGCAACGACGACGCGTACAGTCCCGGCGGAAAGATCGGTCTGCGGCCCGACCGTGCGACGCTTTCCTACTGCCAACGTGCCCGGGAAGCGTACCCCGGAATCACGGTAATCGCCGGCGGTGTGGAAGCGTCGTTGCGACGGTTGGCTCATTACGATTATTGGAGCGATAAAGTTCGACGTTCGATCGTGATGGGCTCCCGGGCGGATATTCTCGTCTACGGAATGGGCGAGAAACCGCTGCTGGAAATCGCCCGGGGCTTGGCGGAAGGCAAAACGATCGCGGAGCTTCGCGACATTCGGGGAACCGCCTTCCGGCTTAAAGCGTCGGAAGATCTCCCGCCGGAAGACGAAGCAACGCTGTACCTGCCGAGCTGCGAGGAAGTGAGCGACGACAAGAAAAAATTCGTCGAAATGACCCGAATCGCTTACGAAAACCTCAACCCGTATTGCGCCAAGCGGCTGATCCAGGAACACGAAGAGGAAGCGGTCGTCGTCAATCCGCCCGCTTATCCGCTGTCCGAAGCGGAAATGGATCGATATTACGGACTTCCGTTTACGAAAAAGGCGCATCCGTCGTACGGCAACGAGGAGATTCCGGCGCTGACCGTGGTCAAGGATTCCGTGCAGATTCTTCGCGGCTGTTTCGGCGGCTGCGCGTTCTGTTCCCTTGCGGCTCACCAGGGGAAAATCGTTCAAAGCCGTAGTGAAACGTCGATCTGCGACGAAGTGCGCAAACTCGCCGATTCGTCCGACTTCAAAGGGAGCGTGAGCGATCTTGGCGGTCCGACGGCGAATATGTACAAACTCGGTTGCGCGAATCCGGAAATTCGCGACCGCTGCGTGCGGGTGTCCTGCCTACAACCGAGCGTCTGTCCGAACCTTGCGATCAATCACGACGCCCTGATCCGCCTCATGCGGAGAGTTCGCGAGCTGCCGAACGTGAAGCGGGTTTACATCGCGTCGGGAGTGCGGACCGATTTGGCGCAATTGGACAGGCGGTACCTTGAGGAATTGGTCAAGTATCACGTCGGCGGACATTTGAAGACCGCGCCGGAGCATACGGACCCGGAAGTCCTCCGGTTGATGAACAAGCCGCCGATCGAAAACTACGTTCAATTTTGCGAACTTTTTTCGCAAATCAGTCGCGAAAACGGAAAGGAACAATACCTCGTTCCGTACTTGATCGCCGGTTTACCCGGTTCGACGTTGCCGAAAATGGCCGATGTTGCCGAATTTTTGCATAAAAACGGTATTCAGCCCCAACAAGTTCAGGAGTTTATCCCGGGACCTTTTGAATTAGCGACGTGTATGTATTACACTGGTATAGACCCTGTTTCGAATCAACCGGTTTACGCGACGCACGGGCTCCGTGAGCGACGTTTGCAAAAAGCGCTGCTGCTGTACTACGATCCGCGTTATTATCACGACGTGAAAACCGCGCTCAAGGAAGCCGGTCGCGAAGATTTGATCGGTTTCGAGCCGCACTGCCTGATTCCCCCGTACCCGTCCAAAGCGGACGCAATGCGGCAATCGTCCCGACTCAAACGCTTGAAGCGGAACGACAACATCGAGCGTGAGCAAAAAGAAGCGAAGCGGAAAGAGTGGCAGGAATGGGAAAAGGGAAAAAGGGAAAAAGGAAACAGAGCGGGAAGCGTAAGCGAGCGTCCTCCACGAACAGGAAGCGTAAGCGAGCGTCCCCCACGAGCCGGGAGCTACGCTCCCGACCGGAGCCGGGAAAGGAGAGACAAGAGACAGGAGTCAGGAGACAGAAATCAGAAATCTGGATACAGGAGCGAACGACCACGATCGTTCGGCGAAAATCGCAGCCGAACATCCCCCCCTCAACGACGCGAGTGGAAAGATCGCGAACCGACTGGCAATAACGACCGAACTTTCCCTCCCCAACGACGCGAGTGGAAAGATCGCGAACCCGCGCGCGATAACGGCCGGACTTTCCCCCCTCAACGGCGCGAGTGGAAAGATCGCGGCGAATCCGGCAACGAAAGAGAAAAAGAGAGAGGACGGAGCGAACAAAGAAAAGACAATCGGGATTTTCGAGATTCCCGAGACTCCCGTCGAACGTTCAAGTCCGACGACAAGCCGAAAGAAACGAACCAACGCGAGAGGCGGCAATTTCCCCCTCGCAAACCAAGGGTAAATCATGGGCGACCGCAACGAGGAAAACGGACCTCCGATTCCGAATAGGTCTGAAAAGACGAGGTTCGGTCTTGCGCCGATTTTGCCTTCCGACGAAGAACCAAGATCGCAGGAACCGACGGGGCAGACCCGCTTTAACATGGTCCCTCCGACCTTGACGAATATTCCCAGAACGGCACAATTCCGATTCGAAGGGGCTCCGGAAGGGGATTCGGCGGTCGACGAATCGGGATTCGAGTCGTTCGGGCGGGAATCGGTCCTTTCGCACGCTTCCGAAAAGGGAAAACTTAAGCTCGGGCAACGGTTTTACCACTTTTTTATCCGGGGGATCCAGTTCTTCGCGGTTCTCTTTTTGCTCGTGATCCTTTTCGCGTTATCGGGCTATTTTCTCTTTTACGATTCGATTTATTCGGGCGGCTCCGATTCCTCGAAACACTCTTCCGGTGCGGAGATTAACATCCCGCCGACGAATGTTCGTTTTTTCGATCTTCTCGTTGCCGGACGCCGGTTCGCCTACCTCGTCGACGCGACCGAAGCGATGGGGCCCCACGCGGACTCGCCGAAGTTTTTGTACGTCGAACACCGCGTTCAACAATCGTTGAAAGAGTTACAGGAATTCGACTTTTACGAAGTCTTTTTCTTCAACACGAAGCTCCTGCCGACTCACGGTTCCGAGGCGGAGCCGTCGCTCGTTACGGTCAGCCCGTCCCACCTTCTTGCGACGCTGGACATGATCGGCAAAGTCGAACCGGTCGGAACCTGCGATTTGAAAAACATCATTCTTTCAACTTTGAAAGCGAAGCCGGAAATCCTGCTCCTTGTATGTTGCTCCCGCGTCGCCGAACAGCTCGGAACGGCGGATCGGGAAGAAATCAAAACGGCTGCGGGAAAAACGATCCTCTGCGCCGTGGAAATCGGCGACACTTCCAAGCCGCTCAACAGGACGGCGTTGGAAAAACTTGCTCGGGATCTCGGCGGCCAATATCAATGGTATCATTTCGACGATGCTTTCGTTCAAGCCGGCGAACTTCATGCGGCGAAAAAAAACGTTTTTGAAAATACCGCCGGTCCGCCTTTGACCGAGATGATCGAAGGAGATTTCAAGTTTTTCGACGACGTGTCCCGTGAGGATACCCGGAGAATCAGTCCGTTCG
>JAVBTU010000002.1:0-6655 GCA_031556015.1 Thermoguttaceae bacterium | reverse complement strand
GATTGCACGAATCTGCTTGTCCCGATTTGCGTCGGTTCGTCGCACATCGCGTTCGGTTCGATCCGGATGGAACCGGTCTTCATGCTCCTGGGCCAAAGCGCGGGCACGGCCGCCGTGATGTCGATCGACGACGATTGCGACGTCCAGAAGCTCGATTACGCCAAGCTCAAAGCCCGGCTCCTCGCCGACGGGCAGCGGTTGAAATCGTCGGATTAAAATCAAACAACGTCATTCCGTCATCAGCCGGAAGACCATGATCTTTTGTTCCGGACGACCTTTGTCGCGGGTAAAGAACGACTTGCCCAGCCCCGGCGGATCCTCGTCGGTCGGGCCGAGAACCAACCATTGGCCGGGTAAAAGTTTCACCGAGATTTTCAAACTGTCGTAGGGCAATCGGTCGCGACTGAACTCGGGAATCAACGCGCCGTTGAACATCGTGGTCGTCTGCTTCGGGTCGCCGTACTCCAGTATCGGCAACAGGTCGAATCGTACTCCGGACCCGTCCGGATAGGCAATGGTCGACAATTCGATCATTCCCTGGGCTTTTGGGTAGGTTTTACCGCACCATCCCCCTTGATTCCAGAACAGCGTCACCTTCGGCAAGACATCGTCGTACGTGTTGACCCTCCAACTTTTACCGGGCATGGCGGAGAGGGTGAGCATCTGCTGATTGACGAGTGGTTCGATCAACATTTCTTCGGCACTGATTCCGTCCGTTTTCGGTCGTTGCATATCGGTCGTTCGCTCGACAATTCGTCCGGTCGATTCGGCCAGTTGAATCTTGTCGACCTCTAAAAGCCGGGCCAACGTCGGTGAAAGAGAACGGCCCTGCACGCCGATCCGGATTCCTTCTTCCGCCAAACGTCGCCGCAGATCGACCGGAATGACTTGGTCCGTTGTTCCGTCGTCGTTCCAAAAATCGGTCAATAGCTGCCGCTGTTCATAGCGAACTCGAACCCTGTAAAAATCGACGGCGACCACGTCCTTGGAAACCGCGATCGGGTTGAGGAGTTTCGAGGCCGACGGCTCCTTCTCGTTTTTTTCCACCGGCCGATCAAAAATCGAACGACACCCCTGCGAAAGGAGCAGCAGGCTGCACATTCCGATCAACGGGAGAATTCGAGAGTAGGGAGATTTCACGGGCAGAAAAACGTCCAATCTTTTCACTTCAATCCAAACCGGGCCACGAAAAAATGGCAAAATCGTGCGAAGAGTAGGAATTCTCCCCGGATTTGTCAAGATCAGATCAGAGCCTCCCCTTATTGACCATATTTCGTTGTGAGAATAAGGTAGTGGACTGCGCGTCGTTAGCGCCGGGGCTTGCCCCGGGCTGGGCTTCACTGGAGGGCGTTTTGACAGGCCGCAACGTTTCTCGGAAAAACGCGGGGCAACCCCCGCCGTTAGCACGCAGCAGCGCGGATTCGCCAAAATGTTCCACGATTTTCACATTATCCTTATCCTTTTTTCTCTCTCATGGAAACCCTCTCGGTACAACAGGCAAGGCAACCGGAAAACATCGGCAAAACGGTTTTGGTTCGCGGTTGGGTTCGTTCCCGACGCGACTCGAAAGCCGGATTCAGTTTCATCGATCTGAACGACGGCTCTTGTTTCGGGAACGTCCAGATTCTCGCTCCCATGGATTTGCCGAATTACGAACAGACCGTCCTCGCAATCACGACCGGGAGTTCCATTACCGTCGTCGGAACGGTCAACGCTTCGGCGGGAAAAGGGCAAGCGACCGAAATCCTGGCATCGGAAATCACGCTCCTCGGTTCGGCCGATGCGGAAACGTATCCCCTGCAGAAGAAGCAGCATTCGCTCGAATTTTTACGGACGATCGCCCACTTGCGCCCGCGAACCAATACGTTCGGAGCGGTTGCTCGCGTGAGGAACCGGATCAGCTTTTCGATCCATCAGTTTTTCCAGGAAGAGGGGTTCTATTACATGCACGCCCCGATCCTGACGGCAAGCGACTGTGAAGGAGCCGGAGAAATGTTCCGTGTCAGTACGCTCGATCCGATCAATCCGCCGCGAACGGAGCAGGGTAAGATCGATTACTCGCAGGATTTTTTCGGGCGAAGCACGTTTTTGACGGTCAGCGGCCAGCTCGAAGCGGAAACCTATGCATGCGGACTCGGCAAGGTTTACACGTTCGGCCCGACGTTTCGGGCGGAAAACTCGAACACGTCCCGGCATCTGAGCGAATTTTGGATGGTCGAGCCGGAGGTCGCGTTTTACGAACTCCCGGACAACATGGATTTGGCGGAAAGGTTTTTGAAGCGAATTTTCGGAGATCTGATCAAGCACTGCCCGGAAGATATGGCCTTTTTCAACGACAAGATCGACAAAACACTGCTCGAAACGCTTCAGCACGTGATTTCCAGCGATTTCATTCGACTGACCTACACGGACGCGATTGAGATTCTGAAAAAATCGAATCAAAAGTTCGAGTACAAGGTCGATTGGGGAACCGATCTGCAAAGCGAACATGAACGATTTTTGACGGAAATTCATTTCAAAAAGCCGGTGATCCTTTACGATTATCCACGTCAGATCAAATCGTTCTACATGCGGCTCAACGACGACGAAAAAACGGTCCGCGCCATGGACGTTCTTGTTCCGAAAATCGGCGAGATCATCGGCGGAAGCGAGCGGGAATTCCGCTTGGACGTTCTGGAAATGCGAATGAAAGAAATGGGGCTCGACGCGGAAAACTACTGGTGGTATTCCGACCTTCGTCGTTATGGGACCGTTCCCCATGCCGGATTCGGGCTCGGCCTGGAGCGGGACGTGATGTACGGAACCGGAATCGGCAACATTCGCGACGTGATTCCATTCCCTCGCTTCCCGGGCAACTGCGAATTTTGACGGTTGTTTCTCCACAAAAATGATTCTTTTTCACTGAAATCGCAGCCTTCGTTGCGATTTCAGTTTTTTTATGCTTTTTTTCCCGAATTCGAACACACAAAACGACAGGACAGCAACATACGATGGTGAGGCAGGAGGTTCAAAAAGAAAAACGGTCTCCGATAACAGTTTATGGCAACTGTGAATTGCTGAAAATTCGTTTTTCCTGAAAGAAAATCGCCGACGCAAAATATTTTTCTCCGCCTTTTTTCAATGTCGAACAGGGGTAAACCCCTAATTTTTACAGGCTATATTGAAAAAAGTGGTAATATTTGCGTGAAACCTTTAATAATTGGGGGGATTTTTTTTCAAATCACTTCACCTATAATCCGGGGCGTTTCATTTAACCCTCGTTTATTGCAGCATTTAAGGTTGTCCCTCAACAGCCGGCTTGTCGTTGGACGGCCGATCGCCGAGGCAAAGGTTGTGTCATTTCATGATTTTAGTCTATTTATCGATTCCGTTTTTCCCGACGTAGAAATTTCACAGGGCGATATTCATTCAAGTATTCATTCCGCCCTGTGTGTTCGTCTTGTTGTCGAATGTGTTGACATCCTTTAACCACCTTCGATTGAAAGCGGATTTCTTGACACCGGTCCTCCACGGAAGTACCCACGAGGCAAGCGGCAAGGAACGTTTTCAGTCTTTCATTTGAACTGGAGAACTTAAGTGTCCAAACAATCTGATTCCCAAAGTAATCTCGCTCGAGGCGGTCGACGCCGGGGAGCCGGTCGCCCGAAAGGGACCGGCAAGTTCGGTGAACCGACCAAAGCGGTACGTCTTCCGATTTCCTACATTGATCGCATCATGTCGTTCATCGACCGGAAAGCGATGGTGTTTCCTCTTTACGAAACCAAGGTTCAAGCCGGATATCCTTCTCCGGCGGACGACGCGTCCGCCGAACCGTTGGATCTGGCCGCGTATTTAGTGGCCCGTCCTGCTTCGACAAGCTTCGTTCGGATGAACGGCGATTCGATGAACGGTGCCGGAATTTACGCCGACGACATCCTGATCGTCGATCGGAGCATTGAAGCGAAAAGCGGCGACATCATCGTCGCGATTGTCGAAAACGATTTCACGGTCCGAAGACTCGTGATCAAGAATAAAAAGTATGAACTCAAGCCGGAAAACGGCAAATTCTCGACCACCAAGCTCGCCGACTCGTCCGACCTGAAGGTCTGGGGGGTCGTTCGACACGTGGTCCACAAGGTCTGAGTTTGAAAGTGAGGAACCGGCTTCCGGCGGAATCACCCAACGGGAGGAAGATCGTTTCGATCGTCCTCCTTTTTTTGGTGCGTCTCATTCCGGGGAAATTTCGTGCGTCGTCGTATTTCGCGACCACTGATCCATCCGTTCACGGTAGAATTCCGTAGACCGATTCTGCTCCAAAGCGGTCCTTGCCCGACGGACCAGGCGTTGGTAGTACGTCAGATTATGTGTCGCCATGAGAATCGGACCGAGCATTTCCTTGGACAGGAACAGGTGTCGCAAATATCCGCGGCTCCGCTTGCACGCCGGGCAGGGACAATCTTCTTCGAGCGGGCGGTCATCCCGTTCATATTGGGCGTTGCGGATTCGAATCGGGCCGGAATCGCTGAATCCCATCGCGTTGCGACCGTTTCGGGTCGGCATCACGCAATCGAACAGGTCGATTCCGCGAAGGATGCCGTTGAGGAGGTCCTCCGGTTTGCCGACCCCCATGAGATACCGCGGTTTTCCGATCGGCAGATGCGGAGCGGTCGCTTCGATCATCGCGTACATTTCCTCCGGCGATTCTCCGACGCTCAGTCCTCCGATCGCATAGCCGGGAAAATCGAGGGCGGCAAGTTCTTCGGCACAGGTTTTCCGCAAGTCCGGCTCCAGCCCTCCCTGCACGATCGCGAACAGCGCCTGGTCGTCTCGTTGGGACGCCGCTTGACACCGCCGCGCCCAGCGGATCGTTCGTTGCATCGCGTCTTCGATTTTCGAACGTTCGCAGGGCAGTCCGACGACGTGATCGAGGACCATCGCGACGTCGCTGCCGAGTTTCTCCTGGATCGCGACGGCATGCTCCGGCGTCAAGTGAATTTTGCGACCGTCGATATGCGAACGAAAAACCGCGCCCTCCTCGTCGATTTTCATCATTTTCGCAAGCGAGAAAATTTGAAACCCGCCGCTGTCGGTCAGGATCGGCCCTTCCCAACCGCAAAACCGATGCAGACCGCCGAGCGATTCGACGACCTCTTCGCCGGGCCGAAGGGAAAGATGATAAGTGTTCCCGAGAATCATTTCCGCCCCGGTCGCGCGGAGCATTTCGACTTCAACCCCTTTCACGGTTCCCACGGTCCCGACCGGCATGAAAGCCGGCGTTTGGACCGCTCCCCGCGGCGTCCTAAAAACTCCGCGCCGCGCCGAAGAAGCGGGACATTGCGCCAAAAGTTGAAAGGAAAAATTCAGCACGGACTGCTTTCCGGTTGATTGTACTCCTCCAAAGCCGTAAAAAACGCGACGATGTTTTCCATCGGCGTCCCCGGCGGAATATCGCAGCCGGACGAAAGAACGAAATGCGGGTAATCCCGCGCTTCGTCGAGAAGTTTGAGCGTCGCCGCATGGACGCTTTCCGCGGTCCCCATGCGAAATAAACCGGATGGATCGAGATTCCCCATCACTGGAACGTTTTTCGGCGTCTGGTCGAGAATTTTTCGTACATCGACCGCGTTTCCGACGTGAAGCGCATCGGCTCCGGTCGAAAGCAGCGACTCGACCTGTTTCTCGGTCTTGCCGCAATTGTGCAAAATGAAAATGAAACTCTCGTCCTGGACCGCTTCGACGACGCGGCGGATGTAGTTCGCGGAGAATTCCCGCGACATTTTCGGTGAGACCAGCCCCGCCGCCGGCTCGGCCATGATTAAACCGTGACACCCGGTCGCTTTGAATGCCTTGGCGTACTCGACGAGAAATCGGGTCGTCTTTTCCAGGAGAAGATGAACCGTTTCCGGCTCGATCGCGGTGAGCAGCATCATTTGGCTCATGTCCAGGAGCCGTCCGACGAGAGAAAACGGGCCGATGAGTCCGCCTAAAGTGGGCCGATCGGAAATTTCCTCAGCACACAACCGGGCCGCCAAAAGCATTTCGCCGGTTCTCGCTGCCCCGACGGCGGGAATCGCGAGTTTTTCCGCTTCAGCCCTGTCGTGAACGCTGGCGCCGGAAACGGTCGGATTCTCAAGTTCGCTGAACAGGATCGGCGCCCCGAACGCTTCCGCTTCGACGGACAGGTCCATCATGGTCAGCGCCGCGGCCATTGCGGAAAATTTCGCGGTCACGGCGCGAATCGCATCAAACTGCAACTTGCCGTTGCGAAACACGTCGTTCGGCGCGGCTCCGGTCAGCGAAATTCCCGGGGTCGTCAAACTCGGTATCGCAAACCGTCGAGTTCCACCCGCCAACTCGGCGATCCACCGTCGCATATTTCTCTTCACCATTCTCCAACGCTCCTTTCCATTCGCCGACGCGAATCGTCGGTCGGGAAAGTTTAGCATCGATAGGAAATAATACACTCTGAGAGGATAACGAAGAGGGTTGACGGGAGACCGCTAACAAGTTCGAATAAACAAACCAGCCGCAAGCGTCAGCGCTCGCTGTACCACACATCTTTTAATTGTTTATGTCGGTAAAGATCGCTCTTCGAATCAGAGCCGCGCACGAAGTAAGCGGTGTGGCCTACCCATTACATAACATCGCGGCCGCCTATCGACTCGAACCCCGCTTA
>JAVBTU010000038.1:0-2587 GCA_031556015.1 Thermoguttaceae bacterium | reverse complement strand
GGAAACAGGCGAAAATAACCGCCGCCGCCGGTCGGAACGTTTTGGCCGAACACCTTGACGATCGCGGGGGGAAATTCGATGAGCGGACCCGCTTCCGTTTCGATGCGATGGATCCGCGTCGGAGCGTCCGGATTGCCGTGCAAATCATGGTGGATCGGAAAAACGCTGCTGTCGTACAAGTATCCTTCTTCGACCAACACGCGATGCGCCCAAGGCGTTTTTTTCGTAATCGAAAAACTCGGCGCCCGATAGGACAAAATCGGTTGCCCCGAAAGGTCTTGCAGCATTTTACGCGTCGAGCGTACATCTTCACGGAACTGCGCTTCGGTTTGCGAGTAGACCAATTGGTGCGAAAACCCGTGCGAAGCGACCGTATGGCCGTCTTCGGCGATTTTTTGGACCAGTTGCGGCGCTTTTTTCGCGACCCAGCCGAGTACGAAAAACGTCCCTTTTACTCCGGCCCCGTCGAGGATTTTCAGAATTTTGTCCGTATTCGCCTCCGCCCGAAATTCCCACGCATCCCAATCCTCCGGCGCGACCGTCCGCACGAACGCGCCGACCTGGTAGTAATCCTCAACGTCGATGGTGAAGGCGTTAAGCATGAGGAAGATCGTGCGAATGTTTTTTTGTGTCGGAATGAAAAAGTGCTTGCATGTTGTTGTTGTTGTTGTCATTATAATGAGCGTGAGATGTATTTGAACGGGGAACGAACAAAAGTTTGCCATGTGTTTTATTTTTTATCAAAGACTCTGATTCCCCAGAAATGACATGTTGAAGATCACCAATGCCACTTCTTTCCGTTTTGGGCTTGTTTTTCTGGGAATCGCATTAGCGAGTCTGATTGTTTTGGGGGGCCTTCTTGGTTTTGGCGAGCGAGAAACACCTTTTCAGGGTTTGGTTGCGGAGCCATCTCGAATTGACCTAGGGACGTTTCATGAAGGTCAACTGAAAACGGGACGCTTCTTCTTGAAAAACCATTCCGATAAAACCGTACAAATCGTCAGTGTCGCCGCATCGTGCGGCTGTACCACTTCGTCTCTTGATCGTCGGGAAATCGCGGGAGGAGATTCAGCGACCTTGGAACTTCTTCTGGATTCTTCCGGTAAATCGGGAAAATTACTCCTTCAAGCAACGGTCAATTACCAAACAACGGATCCTGTCACGAAAAATATCCAATACTTTCACCTTCCCGTCGAAATGAGGGTCGAAATCATTCCAGACTACGAATATTCCCCTCGTGAGATGGCTTTCGATTCGAACCGCTCCGCGAAAACCCAAGTCGTATTCCATCCAGTCGGTTCAAAATCGATTGAGATAAAACAAGCAAAACTGCTCAAGCCGTTTCTTTTCACCGAAATCCTTTCCGTCGACTCTTCTCCCGATCAACGAATCGAAGTCAGTTTTTCTCCAGAAAATTACGAATCGGACATGGGAAATGGAATTTTGATCGTGGAAATTCTCACAGAGACCGGAAAGGAATCCCGGGTCGAAATTCCTGTAAAAATTTCAGAAAAAGGAGTCTCTCCATGAAGAACATATTTGCAACGATTTCGATTTGTCTCGGATTTGTATTCCTGACAGTTGAAAATACCACGATCCTCGCGGAAGAAACTCCGCCGACCGCCGAGGAGCTGGTCAGTAAAGTGCTAGCCGCAAAAAAAACAATTCAGTCCGGTGAAATTCAAATGGAATTGACAACGCCGATAAACATGCATGACCGAAGGTATGAAAAATCCATCACGGAGTATTCAATCGTTTTCAAGCCGGAAAAAGTCAAGATCAAACATTGTAACGTCTACGACAATCAAAGGGGCCCTTGGATTCCTTGCCAAACCCTCGTCTGGCTCAACGACGATTCCATTCGGATTCCCATGCAAGACGAATATGCCGTCTATTAACTGACGGAAGAAAGACGATCCCTTTCGGAATTGGGAGCGTTTCACCCTTGGATGATCGGAACCTACCCCAATCGTTTGAGTTTTTACAAAAACCACGATTTTGACAGGACGATTCTTTTGCCGGATGATGCTCAACAGGTCCAAGTCGAGCCTACGGAGGATGGAAACTGGAAAATCGATTACTTGCTTCAGGATGAAAAAAGGGAGTTTACCGGTCGCTCACGAATATGGATTGATCCGAAAAAAGCTTATTCCGTTTTGCGCTGTGAATCGGAGGTCCATGACCCGCAATCGCAATTCCGCGATGTTTATACGACAAAACCGAAACTTTACGGTAATACTTGGTTTCCTGAAGAAATTCGAACCGTCCGAATGGTCGCCGAAAAGGTTATTCATGAAGAAGTCATACGAATCACCAAAGCCTCATTCAATTTGCCGATTTCCGATGAGGAATTTGATTGGAAATCATTTGGTCTTCCCGTCGGGCGTGAAGTTCATCACGACGGCAATTTACTATACTGGGATGGTGAAAATTTGACAAATTCCTTTATCGGTCCTGGCCTTCCTCCTGTTGAGTACGCCGGAAAATGGAGATGGATTCTCATACTCTCGATAAATATCTTGGTCTGCGGGTATATCGCTTTTCGTTTGTTCCTGAAATCCCAAAAGAATTAACATTAAAAAAACAA
>JAVBTU010000214.1:0-7729 GCA_031556015.1 Thermoguttaceae bacterium | reverse complement strand
TCGGCCATCGTTTTGAACATCCGCAGCGCCAAGCCGGTGTGCGAACGCAAGCCGGTTCCGAACACGGAAAATTTCGCGATCGCCGGGTTGTGCGTCGGTCGTGCCGAACCGAGCCCCTTCGCGATTTCTTCGCAAACGGCCAGAACTTTCGCGAGGTTCGCCCGGGACACGGTAAAGCTGATACTCGCCAAACCTTCATGCCCGACGCTCTGTACGATCATGTCGACCAAAACGCATTCTTTCGCGATCCGTTCGAACATCTGCGCGGCCAAGCCGGGCCGGTCCGGCAGGGCGCTCATTGTGATCCGGGCTTGCGTCTGGTCCAGCGCGATCTGATCGATGATGATGTCCTCCATCGCGCCAAGTCGAATGAGCATCTCTTCCCGGGACAACTTCGACCGACCGCCGACCGCTTGGATTCCCTCGCTTTCCGGCGGGACCGCTTGCGTGGTCACGACGCCGCGACGAAGCTCGGAATCGGGGGGCGCCTGGAGCTGGAAGGCTTCGTGGACCGCCCGAAGCGCATCGTTCGCTTGTTCCTTCGAAACGAGGACCGAAATTTTGATTTCGCTCGTCGTAATCATCTGGATATTGATTTTCCGGTCGGCCAGAGCCCGGAACATCTTTTCCGCAACACCGGGACGGTTCGCCATGCCGAGGCCGACGACCGAGATTTTCGCGGTATTTTCGTCGACGTCGAATCCGCCGGCTCCGATTTCCTCCACCACTTTGGCGACGACCGTTCGAGCAAGTTCCAGGTCGGTTGTCGGCACGGTAAAGGCGATGTCCGTTTTGTCGTCGCTGCCGACGTTCTGCACGATCATGTCGGTCGCGATTTTCGCTTCGGCGATCCGGGAGAAGATTCGCATCGCGACCCCGGGCTGGTCGGGAACGTCGACGATGGAGATTCTCGCTTCGCTTTTCGACAGGGCCGCGCCGCATACGGCGACGTCGTTCGATTCCGGTTCCGGAACGATCAGCGTTCCGGTCGTATCGCTGAGACTGCTACGAACGTGAACGGTTACGTCGAATTTTTTAGCGAATTCGATGGAGCGGCTATGCAGGACCCCGGCGCCGAGGCTTGCCAATTCGAGCATTTCGTCATAGGACATTTTGGGAACCTTCCTCGCTTCCGGCAGGATGCGCGGGTCGGTCGTATATACGCCGTCGACGTCGGTGTAGATTTCGCACTCTTTCGCCCCAAGCGCGGCGGCCAGAGCGACGGCGGTCGTATCGCTTCCGCCGCGGCCGAGCGTCGTGATCTCGAAATCGTCGTCGATGCCTTGAAAGCCGGCGGCGATCACGATTTTTCCTTCATCGAGCGCTTTTTGAAGGCGATCGGTCGCAATCGACTGGATGCGCGCTTTCATGTGGCTCGAATCGGTTTTGATTCCCATTTGCGCCCCGGTCATGCTCACGGCCTGATATCCGAGCGACTGGATCGCGATCGCCATAAGGGAAATGGAGACCTGTTCGCCGGTCGACATGAGCATATCCATCTCGCGGGAACTCGGCGTCTCGGTCAACTCATTTGCCAGCGCGATGAGATGATCGGTCGTCTTGCCCATGGCGCTGACGACCACGACGACTTGATGGCCTTCCAGAGTCGCCCGAATCGCTTTTCGAGCGGCAGACTTCATTTTTTCGGTGTCCGCGACGCTGGTTCCGCCGAACTTTTGAACAATCAAAGACATGGGTGGAAAGGAAAGTGGAGGAATGTTTCCCGTTATACCCCACACCGTCAAGAATTCGGTCGTTTTTGCACTGCATTAAACCGTTCAAGCCCCCGAACACGCGGAGAACCGGTTCAAAGAGAAAAAACCATTTTATGACGGGTTACAGTATAGCGGCGTGGGCTCACCCCGCGTTTGTGGGGCGAAACGCCGACTTGACTTAATTTCACACCCCCATCATACTCTATGAGCTTCGTTAGGGAAGTGGTCGACCGGCCCAAGAGAACAGGTGCACGCAAATTTGGCGACCCGCGAGTTTCGTCATTCTTGCCCTCGTATTTTTGACGACAGCCTTAGAGGGGCCGTCGTAATATAGGCAAGGTAGGCAATGGATAATTAGGTTGAAGCGACCAAAACGCCGGTCCCCTCTCCCCGGTAATCCGGGGAGAGGGTTAGGGTGAGGGGAAATGAAGCGTCAAACAGCTCCCCCCCTCACCCTAGCCCTCTCCCCCGGAAAACCGGGGGCGAGGGGACCATCTTTTCTGATCGAAATTCATCCCGTTTTAACATTCTTTGTTTGCCATTTAACCCATTTTACGATGGCCCCTCTTAGACCACCAGTCGACATTTTTGCAGGTTGCCGATCGCTTCCTCGACGATTTCGGTGATTTTGTCCCGTTGATCCGAACGGATCTCGACCCCGTGCTTGGCGATATTCAAACGATTGTTCTGCATCTCTTTCTGGATTTCCGATACGATTTCCGTGATCGCATGTCGTCCGTCGAATTGCTTCAAAAGCGTCTCGGACAACGGGTCGATCGTCAAAATCTCGAAAACGGAGTTGGGCACCGCCTTGGCATGGCGTTTGAGCATCTGCCTCGTAAACGTTCTTGTGTAGGGACGTCGCGGGTCCGGCTGTCGTTCGACCGGCGGATGAAGGAGAATTCGCAGCACTTCCAAGCGGATCAATTGGTCCAGGATCCGGACCAAATCGTTGCGATTCACTTCCCCGGACAGGAGCTTCGGGGAAAGAGAAGAGGCGACGGCGTCCCACAGGCTTTGAGCCGTCATATACTTATCCCGATTCGCGTTCATGTACGCACAAACGCTGTCGACGAGCGGCCCGGAAGGAAGGGAGACCTCCATTTGCGTCTTGCGGGAAAAAAGCCAGGCCGGCGCGGCACCGTCTTTCGGCTCGGTTCGTTGGATGACACAGTCGTTCGGGATGAAAAAGTGATACCGCTCCACCAGGTCGTCCCGCAATCCAAGCTCGATTTCGCCGCGGCAAATCACGCTGGAGCGGAACGTTCGATTGATGATAAAATCGATATACTGCTCGGAAATCACGTTGTTTTGCGTACTATCGATCAACGCCTTGAGTTGCGGATCCTTCTGCCAGGTCTGGTAATTCGTCCAATCGAAATCGGCGATATGTTGCAACCCTTTTTCCTGAAGTCGGCGGCAGAATTCCAGGAAATAGCAGGGGGAGTTTTCCGTTTCAAGGTATTCGTGAAACAGATAATGGTCGTCGATCCCCTTGATATGCTCCTGCATTCCTTCGAGGAACTGCGAAAAGTAGCTCGATTTTTGTTTCGAAACGATTTCCGCGGTATAGTTGAGGATCGCCCGGGCCTGCTGGATTTCCGTTTTCGCGTCGGAAAAGACGTTGGCCCGCTTGGAGTGCAGGAGCATGAGATTCCGCGCACATTCCTTGAAATGCCATCCGGGATACGTGTTGTACGAAATCATCGCGACGCCGCGGGGGCTGAGATTCGTTTGGCAAATCTCGAGCATTTTCTCCTGCACGAACGGGGGAACCCAGGAATACACGCCGTGCGTGATGATGTAATCGAATTCGCCCCAGCTCGCGTCCACTTCGAGGATGTCCGCGGTCCGAAGTTCGATATTACTCAGGTGGAGCGAACGGAGAAACTCCTTTCCGGCGTCGATTTGGGTCGGGGAAAGATCGATCCCGAGAAAACGGCTGTTGGGAAATTCTTCCGCTTGCGGAATGATCGTTTTGCCGGTCGCGGTCCCCAATTCCAGGACGCGACAGCCGGAAATATCGACCGGGTTGACGCCATAAAGATCGGCGACCGTTTCCAGAAAGCGCAAGTTTCCCTGTTTGTGAGGAAGTTTATCGTAAATCACTTCCTCATAACTGCTGTTATCCTGGGCGTCCAGCGGAGTGGAGTTTTGAATTTCCGACATGGTTATAGGGGTGGAATGATAGTCAACTCCAAGTTTTACGGAGGGTGGGCGCCCCGCCCGCCTTACTGTCAGCGAAAATATACTACAAACGGTTTGAAAAAGCCCTTTTTCACGCTGAGCAAATCGTCGTCATTCTGAACGAAGTGTACTCACGTAGTGAAGAATCTGGCGTATCCGGCCAACACGCACTGCATCACGGGCGCTGCTTGAAACCAGATTCTTCGGAGTACCAAGAATGACATCGCTTTCGCCGAAACGGGGAATTTCTCACCGGTTACAGTATATTGTTGAAGGGGAACCTCGAAAAATTCAATTTTCAACTTTCTGCATTTTTTTGATGCTCGAAAACATGGGATGTGCGGGCGGGACGCCCACACTCCAGGTTTGAGACTACGGTACGGTAATTTCGGAGCGGGCGATTCCGGCGGCGCCGATATATCCGGCGTCGCCGCCGAGTACGGCGAAATCCAGCGTCAACGCCTGCGCGATCGCCGGAAAAGCGCGGCGGTCGATTTCTTCACGGACCCATCCGATGTATTTATCCCCCATCGGCGAGCCTTCGCCCCCGAACGTCATGGCACCACCGATCAGGATGCACGCCGGATCGATCGTGTTCAAAATGGAAACGATGCCGATTCCCAGGTACATCGCGGCTTCGTGGATGATGTCCAGGGAAAGCGGGTCCCCTTTTTCCGCTTCTTCGCAGACCATTTTCGGAATGTCGCTCAGCCGGGTGTCGGGAATGATTCGATTTCGCAATGAACCGGCGCGGGTATCCGTCAGGCCGATCGCCCGGCGGGCAACCCCGGTCGCGCTGGCGTAAATCTCCAAATGCCCTCGCTGCCCACAACCGCAAAGTTTCGCGTTTTCCGTAATGTCGACGATAATGTGTCCGCACTCGCCGCCGTATCCGATCGCTCCGTCGACGGAACGACCGTCGATGATGATACCGCAACCGACACCGGTTCCCATGGTCAGCAGTGCGAGGCTGGGATGTCCTTTCGCGGAACCGATCCAATACTCGCCGAACGCCGCGGCATTGGCGTCGTTGCAAAAGATGACCGGCATCCCGATCCGTTTGGCGAGTTCCCGGCACATCGGATATCCGTCCCATTCCGGGATGTTCGGCGGGCGACGAATGCATTCGGTCTTTTTGTCCATCGTCCCCGGCAGTCCGAGCCCGACTCCGGCGACGTCCTTGAAAGAAAGCGAATGTTTTTCGAACAGTCTTGCGATTTCACGGGAAATCGCTTGGGCGGCCGCTTCCGGGTTTCGTTCCGTGCTGATTTTCGCAACGCTTTGTACCGATCCGCCGGAATCGAATTCTTTCAAATCGATGGACGCGCCATTGCTGTCGACCAAGCCGATCTTTATGCTGGTGCCTCCGACATCGATGCCGAAGAAGAGAGGTTTGAGCGAGTTTTGAAGCGAAACGAAAGGGATAGGAGCGGGCATGGAAAGATTCGATGTCTGGTGAAACGAAAAACGGCCCGGCAAAAAAACGACAGGCCCGTTTTCATTGGACAGGCGCAAAAAACAGCACAAACAGTTTACACGCTCCTCATAGAATCGCAAGTCTGGGAACGCATCTGGGGGCATTTGTACTCAATGTCCCACGAAATCGCGGACGATCGTCATTTCGCGGACGTTTTTACTCAGCGGGTCGAACGCGCGAATCGTGACCTTGATTCCTCGAAGCGGAACCGCGTACGGCGGCGGAGTCGTCCATTCGTTCAGGTCGTCGATCACGCCGTTTCCGTCGTCGTCGATCAGATTACGCCCCGTCGTCGCGACATATTTGTTATTCGTGTCGTTCGCCGCCGCCGGATAACCGTAGGAATCCCTGTTGACGAACCTGTCCGGCCAGGAAAATCCTTCTCTTTCATACTCTTCGCTCCAGGTATCGTAAACGCACGGGAGGCCCACCGGATTGCGGGTCGTCTGTTTGACTCCGTTGGCGTTGTAGAGCATCAGGGGATAATTCCCCTGCCTGCCGAGCGGCCCGGCTTCGGTTTGGCTTTCCGAATTGTATCCATACCACCAACCGCCATTGGCGAGTTGCGCTTCTCCCAAACTGACGTAGCGTTTGGCGAAATCGTCCCAAACCTGCACGTCGAAGCTGAGTACGTCGGTCAGCATCACGTCTTCGGTGTAACGTTCCTTGTCGCCGGAATTGGCCTTGGCTTTCAAGGGTTGGAGGAGTCCCAGGAGCGGATCGACGTCGGCGGCGGGGCTGTCCACATTGGTCAACGAGCGCCACGGAAACGGGTGTTCCCAGTAATCGATGAACGGTTTGACGCCGTCTTTAGGGAGCGTCGCGCTGGTTTCGTCGTCCGCCGCGCCGAGATCGTCGTAATAATCCATATACTCTAAAACCGGATTGACCTTGTCGTGGTCCCATCGAGTGTAAACGGCCTCTTTATACGGCGGGGCGTTTCCCGATTGCCAGTCCCGCGCGCAATGGGCGAAATTCCATTCGATCGATTGCGACATGTCCCACTTGTACGAAGCGGTTTCCAAGAGCGTCGGCAGTCGCAGGTGGTAATTGGCGGAATTGACGTGGATGTTGAACGGAAACGACTTGTTGAACTTTGCCGTCGTGTTCGGGCGATCGATCTTCACGTCGTTCCAGTTGTTGGCGTTGGTCGCGTCCCAGACGACGCCGACGGCGTGTCCGAAGCGATTCTGCCGCAATGAAAGATCTTCCAGGGAGTTGGCCGAGACGCGGCCGGTGATCGCGTTGATTCGGGCGGACACGTCGTTGTTCGCGTAGAATCCGATTCCACGGCTTTCCGCCTCTGTTTGCGCAGTTTGTGCTCTATTGTTAAAGGCTTGCTGGAATTCGAGGTCCGGCATGACGAGCAGGATGCGGCGGTATAACGTATTGCCGCGACAGAACCAAATGATCTCCGCGGTATTGGAGTAATACGGAACCCCGCCGACCAATCCGCGAAACGGCTGCCCGTCCGGCGCGTAGGCGGTGAACATGAGGACGTCGTCCATGTCGCCGACCGTGTTGTCGTAATTCAAATCGCTCGAATCCGACGTGTGGGCGATATCCTGGGTCGAGATCGACCTGGAAGGATTTTCGCAATCCCGGCTTTGCAGCAGGGCGTTCGAATGCGCCGCCCCCATCCCTTCGATGATGCAGAAGTACCCTTTGTTCGTTCCCGTTTCCATCGGCGGGGTTTTGGTCAGGTCCGCCGTGATCAGCGCCAGGTCGTTGTCCAGCCGCGCCTTGACGCCGCGAATCGTCCCGGCCATCTGGAGCGTTGCCTGTGTGTTGTTGATCTGCGTTCCGACCGAACTGAACAGTTGCGAAACGCCGAGCATGATCATCATCATCAGCGTTACCGCGATGAGAATTTCCAGCAGCGTGTATCCACGCCGCGTCGATGAGGTCGAATGAATCATGATGAAGCTCCTTGAATAATGTGAGAAACCAGCCCCAAACGTCGACGCGGGGTGATTCGGATAATGGGCGGGAAAGCTCGAAAAATAGGGAAAAAGAAAAAAATCCTCCCCACTAGTATTTAAACTCACAAAACGTCAAAAGTCAACTCAATTCGAAAAAAAACGACGGTCGTACCGAAAAAGTACGACCGTCGCCTTCTGTCGAGAAATCTACCCCTGATTTACCCCTCTTAGCCCGTACTCGGCGCTAAAAAGGTTTTTAGTTGCACGCCGCGGCGTCACAAGCGTCGGGGCCGCAATCGACCGCTTCGTCGCAAGGATTGCACGGACGGTAAACCTGAACCGGAACCTGGCAGGTGATCATTCGCGGTACGCAAACGGTCTTCGTGACCGGAACCTGTTTGGCAACCAATTCACAGCCCATCACGGTC
>JAVBTU010000529.1:0-4162 GCA_031556015.1 Thermoguttaceae bacterium | reverse complement strand
AATACGGACGATTCGGACCGGCATCCGGTGCATCCGGTGATAATCCATGAACAAGGCTTCAGCGGCCCGCTTTCCCTCGTCGTAACAGGCGCGAGGCCCGAGAGAATTGACGGAGCCGCGGTAGGTTTCCGGCTGCGGATGAACCTCCGGATCGCCGTAGATCTCGCTGGTCGACGCGAGCAGAATCTTCGCCCGACAGCGTTTGGCCATTCCGAGCGTATTGATTGAACCCGATAGCGACGTTTTCATCGTCTTGATCGGATTGTACTGGTAGTGCCCCGGAGCGGCGGGGCAAGCCAGATTATAGATTTCGTCGACTTCGAGAAAAAAAGGATGCGTCACATCATGTCGGATCAGCTCGAAATTCGGTGCTTCGAGCAGGTGAACGACGTTCGATTTTTGGCTGGTGTAAAAATTGTCGACGCAAATCACATCGTGCCCGCGAGCGACCAGCGTTTCGCATAAATGGGCTCCCAAAAACCCGGCCCCGCCGGCGACAAGGATTCGTTTGCATTGACTCATAGGGGGAAGAGGAGAGAGGAAAATGTGTTTGTGATTGTTGCGATATTATACTCCACACCGCCATAAATGTGATGTTTTGCTCTGCCGATAAACCGTATAAACACCCGAACAAGCGGAGTACCGGTTAAAAGAGAAAAATCACTTTTTAGGCGTTGAATGGTATATCATGCGGGGGAGGATTCAACCAGTGCGAATGCGAAGAATTAGTTTTACGAGAGAACGAGCCGGGGATGGATCCCAGCGAAATTCCCGGGTAAAACCCGAGTACGCCGGATTTTTTTCCTGTTTCGCCTCGCGGTTTTCTTCTTCTTTTTTTCTCTTGACAGGGTTCCTTTTTTTTCGCATAATCCCGCACCATTTTTCAGGTTTACCCGTTTTCATCACAAAATCAAGCGGAATGAAACGACGCTTATTTCAGTCCTATTCCCCGAAACGCCGATTGCGGACACTGTTCGCCGATCGGGCGTTTCTTGGGAAATGGTGCGTTGTTTTCATCCTTTTACTGATCCGGACATGCATTTCCGGGGCAGCCGAGCCCTTGTTGCCTAAAAGAGCGGCTCCCAAGCGTCCGCAGGTTCAAGCTCCTTCGCGAGATTTCGTTTTGCCGAATCGGGAGGACGTTCCCCAAAATTACGCGGTTTCCAAAGATTCCCTGATTCAGCTTGCTTCGGCGGACGAAGCGAGCGTGAGAATTGTTCCTCCGGCGCCTCCGATTCGAAATTCCCTGGAAACCGAGTCGTTCGACGCGGCAACAAACCTGGACGATTTCGACGACGAAACGGCCGAGCCGTTCGACCTGGAAGACGCCGAGCCGAAAGAAGACGAGTTTTCAACGACGACACAATCGAAGCCGCCGGCGGCGAAAACCGGTGGTGATTTCGGAGATTTTCCGCCGCTGAATATCCTGGAAAACGATGCTCCCCATATCGCGGATCCCGAACCGGCGCAGCCGGCTCCGACGACGTTCGCGCCGTCCGCCCCGCTCGCGTTGAACGGATTACGACATCATTTCCAAGCGGCGACGACAACACCGCAAAACCCGCTGTTTGCGCAGAACCAAGCCGTTTCCCCCTACGCGAACTCCGCTTGGAACGGAATGGGCGCCGCGTGGGGACAAAACCCGATGCAGCAAACGGCATATTCGTATAATCCCTACGCATCTCCCTACGGAACCGTTTACACGAATCCTTACGGATACGGTCCGTACGGATATCCGAACGCGCCCGGCGCTTACTGGGGACCGACAGGGTTCGTTTCCAACCCTTACGCCCAGCAGTATTCCCCCTATTCTTACGGACGATCTCCTTTCAATTCCGACGAGGAAGACGAAGAAACGAAAAAATCCGAGTCGCTGACCAGCACGACGTGGGAAACACTCTCGTACTTCAATCCGTTCAAATCGCCCAAAGGGCCGAATCGCGGCGTCGGCGGGCCGCTGATGATGCGATCCTGGCGGGATCGGCCGTTTTATTTCGGCTTGTTCGGCGGTGCGATGTTTGGAAGCGAACTGATTTCCGGGCTCGTCGACCAGGATTGCGGCGGAACGGGCGGCGTGATTTTCGGTTGGTATTGCGACAACTATTGGGGCTTGGAAGCGAGACTCCATTTCGCGGGCCTTCCCGGAAAACCGACGGCCAAAGGCCGGGACGCTTACGCGGACTGGTATAAATCGCAGCACGGGGACACGGGATTCGTTCCGCCGACTTCGACGCATAACAACGCGATTTCGATGTTCGACGTGAGCATCCATTATTATCCGTTGGGCAACGCGAAGTGGAGACCGTTCCTCAAATTGGGGCTGGGAACCGTGAATGAGAAGTACCGGGATCTTTACGGAACGAAATGTTCGTACAATACTTTTTCGATTCCTTGGGGAATCGGGTTGAAATACTGGTGGAACGAGCGGGTCGCGTTGCAACTGGAACTGACCGACAACGTCCTGTTCTCCGTGGAGGGGACGGAAACGCAGAACGACGTCGCGTTGACGTTCGGCCTGACTTTCCCGTTGGGTAAAATCAAACGCAAAGACCCGGTCGTCTATTGGCCGATCACGCCGAGTTCCGGCCGTTGATCGGCGAGTTATACTCCACACCGCCAAAAATGTGATGTTTTGCCCTGTCGATAAACCGTATTAACACCCAAACAAGCGGAGTACCGGTTAAAAGAGAAAAATCACTTTTTTGACGTTGAAAGGTATAGCCCCGTCGCCTGCGGCGGGCTTGCACATGGGCTGAAGGTATTATTATGCTCACTTGTGATCTGTGCCCGCGTCGTTGTACGATTGCTCCGGGTCATTCGGGATACTGTTTCGTGCGACGGAACCGGGACGACAAGCTCGTCCTCGCGGCGTACGGAAAAAACGGCGGCATGGCGGTCGATCCGATCGAAAAGAAGCCATTGTACCATTTCCATCCCGGTACGAAAGTGCTTTCGTTCGGAACGATCGGCTGCAATCTCGGCTGTACGTTTTGTCAAAACTGGTCGACGTCGAAATCGCGGGACCTCGGCCTGCTGCATGTCGAAGCGTCCCCGCAACGGATTGCCGAACTGGCGGTCGAACACGATTGCCCCAGCGTCGCGTTCACGTACAACGAACCGATCGTCTGGGCCGAATACGCGGTCGACACCGCCTTGGAATGCCGCAAACGTGGCGTCAAGACGGTCTGCGTGTCCGCCGGGTACGTTTCTCCGCACAAACGGGAGTGGTTCTTCGGCCCGATGGACGCGGCGAACATCGATTTGAAAGCGTTTACCGAGCGTTTTTACAAGGAAAAATGCGGTATCGACCTGGAAACGGTCAAGGAGACGCTCCGGTATCTCGCGAAAGAAACGAAAATTTGGCTGGAAATCACGACGCTTTTGATTCCCGGAGAAAACGATTCCGACGAGGAGTTGACGGCGCTTTGTCGTTGGATTC
Source organism: Thermoguttaceae bacterium (assembly GCA_031556015.1). GTDB lineage: Bacteria > Planctomycetota > Planctomycetia > Pirellulales > Thermoguttaceae > JAVBSX01. Next base: position 723 of record JAVBTU010000529.1, on the reverse strand, counting down.
GCAAAGAACTCGGTGCGGAGATTCCGCTCCATTTTTCGGCGTTTCATCCGTCGTACAAGGAAAACGGAATTCCGCCGACCCCGCCGGCAACGCTCTTTCACGCGAGGGAAATCGCGCAAAAATGCGGCCTGTGTTACGTTTATACCGGCAACATACTCGACCCCGCGGGGCAGTCGACGTATTGCCCGCAATGTCACCAAACGGTCGTGTTCCGGAACGGCTACACGATCGAAGAAATCGCGATCGACGAGGAGTCGTGCTGCAAATTCTGCGGACAGTCGATCGCCGGACGCTGGTTCCTCTGAAGTCAACCGGGCGGATCGGCGGTAATCAACCGACAAAGAGCGACCAGATTCGCGACCCCTTCCCCGACCTGTTCGGCGGACGCGCCGGCTTTGATCAAATCCTCGACGACCGCCGCGGCGGGAGAGAGTTTGGGAAAACCGTAACTTCCGGCCGCGCCCTTGAGTTGGTGTACGGTTCGTTCCAGTGCGTGCCAGTCGGCGGATTGAAACTGCGATTCGATCTTTTTAATCCGGTCCGGCATCTCTTCGACAAAGAGAATGACGATGTCCCGGAGATCTTCATCCAATGCCAAATTGGAATAGATCGGCTCCGTGTGTTTCAAAGATCGATCCATGAATCGGCCCCTCTCGCGAATCAAACGTGGTGTTTTCGACGTGATTTTTGGCAAAGTCGATCGATATACCGCAACCCGTCATA
>JAVBTU010000188.1:0-2787 GCA_031556015.1 Thermoguttaceae bacterium | reverse complement strand
GCGGCCCCCTTGGCGACGTCCAGCGCTTTGCCGCCGCCGATTCCGACGGAAACGTCGCACTGCTCTTTTTTCGCGAGTTCCCCGACCCGTTTGCGCTCGGCCAACGTCGCTTCTCCTTGGAAATCGACTTCGACAAACGACATTCCGGCTTGTCGGAGCGAATTGCGAACCGTTTCTCCGACGATTTCCTTCAAACAACCGTCCCAGAGAATCAACGGTTTCTTGCCGAGCGGCTTGAGGAGTTCACCGAGTTCGGCTAAAAGATTCGGACCTTGAACATACTTACGGGGACAAATCAGAGTGCGTTTCATGGGAAGGGTGGAAGGGTAGAAGTGTGGAAGGAAGGGGGGAAGGGGGGAAGGGGGGAAGGGGGATGTAAATAACAAATGAGAAATGAGAAATGAGAAATGGAGCGGGAAGCGCAAGCGAGCGTTTCTCTGTGACTGCTCCCAGTCTTACCGTAAATGAAAGGGAATTTCAACGGTCTCGGGCTTTTTTTCGCCCGGGGTTGTGATAGAATTGGGATCACTTTGAGGAATTGGTGATCGTTCGTTCGCTCTGGAACGGACGGTGAACAGGGAACCCGGTGTGAATCCGGGACGGTCCTCGCCGCTGTAAGCGGGTCGGAAATCGCGATTTCCAAACGGTCATTGACGAGAATAATCTCGTCGAGAAGACCCGCGATTTCTTTGCCGCAAGTCAGAAGACCTACCAATCTTTTCTCACGGTACCGTTAGTGTCGAACTCCCATTGCGAAGGACAAGAGTTCGGCCGTTAATCTCTTCGCACCTGCGCGTTGTCAGCGTTCACTACTTTCTTTCTCCTTTTCGGTCGGCTTTCCCCCCGCAAACGCGGGGCAAGCCCCGCCGCTAACGGGGAAACTCCCGGAAAAAATGCCAAGAAAAAAAACCTGTCCCCTGCCGTCTGCCGTCTGTCCTCTGCCATCTGCTTTCACCCTCGTCGAACTTCTGGTCGTGATCGCGATCATCGGGATCCTGATCGGGTTACTTCTCCCGGCGGTCCAGGCCGCTCGTGAAGCGGCGCGGCGGATGAGCTGCTCGAACAACCTGCACCAGATCGGAATCGCAATGCACAATTATCACGATACGCAAAGCTGTTTTCCCGCCGGTCAGATTTCCGGAACCCTGGCCGACAGTTGTACGAATTTCGGCTGGGCGGCGCTCACTTTGCCGTACATCGAACAATCGAACCTCGGCTCTCTTTTGAATTTCAATGCGACAATCGTCGACGGCGCCGACTCCGACGGCGTCGGGATCGAAGGAAACGCGAAACTCGCGGCAACGCCGATTCCGCCGTATTTATGCCCGAGCGATCCGGACCGTCAGATGCTCCGCTGCGCCGATTACATGACCAGCGGCGCGGCTTACGACGTCGCTTACGAGCGGTTCCCGGCTCATTACAGCGGCGTGTGCAGCGAGCGGATCACTCCGCAGGGAATCGCCGCCGGTGGGGCCGGACGACTCGGAACGATCGTCGGAGCGAATCAGGACTGGTCGACCGGATTATACGATCCTGCCCCGCGCGTCGGTTTTCAAAGCATCACCGACGGAACCAGCAATACGATGGTCGTCGCCGAATCGGCCTCTTACGAAACGATCGACCCGAAAGTGTACGGCAACGGCCAGTGGATCAGCGGATCGAACATTTTCCGCAAATCGACCGCTCCGATCAATTACCGTCCGAAATGCGAACATTTCAACACGAGTACGCCGTGGTTGTGCGAACAATGTTCCGCCTACATGCACGAAATGCGAAGCCGACACCCCGGCGGGGCCTACGGCCTTTACGGCGACGCGTCGGTCCACTTCGTTTCGGAATCGACCGAAATCATGATCCTCGGATACCTGTGCAACAAACAGGACGGACAGTCGTTCGCCGCGCCGTAGTGCGGTTAAGAACGCTCGCTTACGCTTCCCGCCCGGATTGAACGCTCGCTTACGCTTCCCGCTCTGTTTTCAATCCCGCTCCGTTTTCAATTCCCGCTCGATTTCGGTCGGGAATCCTTCGGGAAAAGGGCTTTTTTCCTGGTGCGTGTCCTCTTCGGAAATGGAGACGATCGCGATTTTGTGCAGGTCGGCGAAATCGATCACCTCTTTTTTATCGATGAAAATCGTTTTGCCCGCCTCGATCGCAAGGACACGACCCCCGGATTGCAGCATCGTGTGCATCGTCTTCAGCCCGAACGTCGGGACGTCGAACCGCATGTCCTGCTGCGGCTTGGCGACCTTCACGACCGCGAACCCCCCGGATGTACAAAGGGAACCGGCCCGACGAATGCACTCGTCGGTCCCTTCGATCGCTTCGACGGCGAGAACCGCCTGGTTTTTGACGCAGATACTCTGTCCGATGTCCAAACGCCCCATTTCCTTGGCGATCTGCCAACCGAAACAAATGTCTTTCCACTGGGCGGAGGTGGGGCCGAGTCGGGTTAATTTCTGTCGTTTCACGAGCAGCTCCGGGGCAAAATCGGTTCCGGGAAGAAAAGTGATTCCGTTTTTCGCGAACGCTTCGACGATTGCGAGCATGAGCGTATCGTCTTTGCAGTCCTTCTTGCGAGTCAGGAACATCGGCAAAAACAGGCGGAACGTCTTCCAATCGGGAAGCTGTCGCCAAAGAAACCACGGATTGAACAGGAGTCGTTTCTCGATTTTACCCGCCATGGTCGCGTGGACGACGTGGTGTTTGCGAAAAAACCTCAGGGCCGGATTCAAACGTCCCAAGCCGCCCGTGATATAAAAATCGCAAAAAATCGCGAACAGCGGGTCG
>JAVBTU010000044.1:0-3721 GCA_031556015.1 Thermoguttaceae bacterium | reverse complement strand
AGAACAAATATCCACGATCATGCCGGTTCGGCTCGTCGGGAGCGTCGTCGAAACGCTCGGCATGACGGTTTCGGTGATCGGATTTCCCGCCCCGGTCGGAGCGATTGCGCAAATCGAACGACACGGCAGCGAACCGCTTTTCGCTGAAGTGATCGGATTTAAGGATCAGCAGACGCTTCTGTATCCGTACAGCGACATTGCCGGAATTCGTCGCGGAAATCGTGTTTTTCTCTCGAAGACGTTTCCCTGGCTCAGGGTCGGCGAAAACATGCTCGGCCGGGTCTTCAATCCGGAAGGTCGGGCCGTCGACGGGAAACCGCAACCGGTTCTCAATGATCGCGTCAATTTCAACAACCGACCGCCGGACGCGTGCAGTCGTCCGCGGATCAATGCGATTCTTTCGACCGGCGTCCGCGCGATCGACGGGATGTTCACCTGCGGCCGCGGACAGCGAATCGGGATCTTCGCCGGATCCGGGGTCGGAAAAAGCGTGACGCTCGGCATGATGGCCCGATACACCAACGCCGACGTGATCGTGATCGCGCTGATCGGTGAACGCGGTCGGGAATTGAACGACTTTATCGAACGGGATCTCGGTGAAGAAGGTTTGAAGAAAAGCGTCGTGGTCGTCGCGACTTCGAACGAGCCGGCCTTGATGCGGGTTCGGGCGCCGTACACGGCGATGGCGATCGCGGAATACTTTCGGGATCAGGGAAAAGACGTACTGATTCTCATGGACTCGCTGACTCGGCTCGCGATGGCGCAGCGGGAAATCGGTTTGGCGGCCGGAGAACCGCCGACGACGCGAGGATATCCGCCGTCCGTGTTCGCGATGCTTCCGCAACTGGTCGAACGGGCCGGCCGGTCCGCTTTGGGGAGCATCACGGCATTTTTCACGGTCCTCGTCGAAGGGGACGACACGAACGACATCATCGGCGACACGGTTCGCGGACTACTCGACGGACACCTTTGGCTTTCCCGAAAATTAAGCACGCGCGGTCATTATCCGGCGATTGATCCGATCGAAAGCATCAGCCGACTCATGCCGGACATCTGCGATCCGGAGCATTTGAAAGCGGCGCGAATGCTTCGGCGGCTGCTCGGCGTGTATCTGGACAACGAAGACCTCATCTCCATCGGCGCCTACCGAGCCGGGAGCAGCGGCGAAATCGACCACGCGATTCAGATGAAGCCGCTGATCGACCAATTCCTTCAGCAATCGGTTTCCGAGCAGGCGATGCTCGACGACTCCGTCGACCGGATCAAAAAACTCGTTTTCGGAGACCAAAAAGAGAAATAAACGGCAACTACTTTGCCGCTTTCCAAAGCCCGTGCAAATTGCAGTAGGCGCGGACGGTAATCGCTCCACCGTAAGTCCGGAAGGACGCGTGCGGAGCTTCGCCCGGCTTGAGAAATCGACGTTTCACGCAATTCCCTTCCTGAACTTCGATCCACATAATATAGTGGTTCGCGTCCATCGGATGGGGAACGCTCCCGACATCGACGGACACTTGGTTTTCTTCAAACTTGAGGACCGGGATATGTTTTTCTTTCGAAGCGTCGACGGTGTTTTCCTTTTGAAGCGTCATCGGTTGACCGCAGCAAACAAGTTCACCGTCGCCGCCGTCGAGGACTTCGAGAACATTGCCACACATTTCGCAAACGTAAATTTCATTTTGTTGAGCCATCGATTTTTCCTTTCCCAAAGAAAGTGAATTGAAACAAAAAAGCTGCCATACCACGAATTTGCTTAATTATAGCCGTTCCACGGTAAAAAACGAGTGTCTATTGGATTCACGTAATTTTTCGTACTTCAGACCATGTTCTCTATCCGACTTAATTCGCCCGATTTAACTTTTACCGCTTTCCACGGAATTCGATTCGAAAACGGCGAGCTGGAACCGCTTCACGAACACCGATTTCGGGTCGTTGTCGGGATTTCCGGACCGCTCAATGCGGCAGGATACCTCGCCGATTTTCATGCCGTCGATCGATCTATAAGGGAAATTCTAGGTTTTCTCGAAAAAAAAACGCTTCTTTCGCAAGATGAGCTTTCTTTCCGAAACGATTGCGCAAGTCCACTCATTTTGCCGATAAAGAATACGACGGCGGAACTCCTGGCCGGTTTCCTCGCCGACCAACTCCGGCAGAAACTCGACTTGACGAAGGAACACCGAATCACCCTCGAACTGGAAGAATCCCCGGGAATGTGGGGGGAGGTTATGAATTACTAATTACGAATTACTAATTACTAATCCACGTATCGCCGTGAATCTAAAATTCATTCGTAATTCGTAATTAGTAATTAGTAATTAATCAAACTTGGCTCAGAACAATTTACGTAAAGCGGCGATCTTTTTGATTTCCCTGCCGAAAGATCAGGCGGGGGCGCTGCTTTCGCGCCTTGAGCCGAAACAGGTCGAAGCGGTTATGACCGAGGTCGCGAAAATCGGCCTGATCACCCCGGAAGAGCAGGAAAACGTGATTCGCGAGTTCTCGAAAGCGAATCCGGCGAAACTGATCGGCGGCGCCGGTGGATTCAGCGTCGCGGCCCAATTGGCCGAAGCGGCGCTCGGTCAGGACGGAGCGGGCGTGATCGAAAACGTTCGCAGTTCGCTCGAAGCGATTCCGTTCGGATTCCTGCAAAAAGTCGACAGCGAAAACCTTTTGACGTTCATCATCGACGAACATCCGCAGACAATCGCGTTGATCGTGTCCCATTTGCGACCGTCCCAAGGAGCGGACATCATCAACGGACTCCCGCCGGAACGGCAGATCGCCGTGATCCGCCGGATCGCGACGATGCAGCAGACGAGCCCGGAAATCATCAAGGAAGTTGAAAAAGGCTTGGAAAACCGGATGTCCAGCGTGATGAGCCAGAAGCTCGAAAATACAGGCGGAGTCGGAAGCGTCGCGGAGATTCTCAACGTGATCGACCGTCAAACCGGCCTGAATATCATTGACAACCTTTCGCAGGACGACCCGGAATTGGTCGAGGAGATCCGGCGGCTCATGTTCGTGTTCGAGGACATTCTCAAACTGGCCGATCAGGACATTCAGGCGATCCTCAAAAACGTCGAAAGCGCCCAATGGGCCATCGCCCTCAAAGGAGCCAGCGAGGAACTCAAGGAAAAGATTTTCCGCAACATGTCCAAACGGGCCGGAAAAATGCTCCAGGAGGAAATGGAATACCTCGGCCCGATGCGTTCGTCCGACGTCGAACGGGTCCAGCAGGAAATCGTCGACGTGGTCCGCCGCCTCGAAGACGCTGGCGAAGTCACCGTCAGCTCCGACAAGGGAGAAGAGCGGTTTATTCAGTAAGCCAGAGCAATTCATTTGATACAGGGAGCGTTTGCGAAAAAGGGCGGAGGTTCTTGACCAAAACTTCCCCATAATAAATCAACCATTTTGTTTGTGCTGCCTCGGCGTTGTCGAAGTCGCACCACAACTTGCGAACCTCGATTTTCCCTTTTTTTTCTCAAACTCGCGCCGCCTGGTTCCGTATTCGCGGCGTCATAGACATAGCCCTGATTCTCCTTGAGTTGGAAAAGATAGTCGCAGCCGTGCTCGCGAAGCACTTCCAGCAAAGGACGTTGCGCATAAATCGCATCGAACGCTTCCGGGATCGCGGTTTGTAAAAAGCGTTGCCGAGGGTTTTGAAGAAGCGAAGTCTGGGCGTTGGGAGCGGAACTCATGGAAAAACCTCCTTGTTTTACGTATT
>JAVBTU010000512.1:0-5443 GCA_031556015.1 Thermoguttaceae bacterium | reverse complement strand
TGGTTCACATGTTTTCCGGCGTAGGGATTATTTGTTTTACCGGGAGTTATCTGGTCGCGTTGGGACTGGAAGCGGCACGGTTTTTTTGGAAGAGCCCGATTCGGCACGTTTTTGTACTCTGTGCCGTTTTTGCGGGCTTTGTTGCGCATTCGGCGTTTTTGTATTATCATCAAATCGCTTTGGAATCCGGAAAAATCGTCAGCGGAACAGCCGGTTTTTTTCTTATCGCGGCGTGGGGATTGGCTTGTGTATATCTCTATCTCGGTTGTACGCAGTCGAAAATCCCTTTCGGTCTGATTTTTCTTCCGCTCATTCTGATTTTCATATGCGCCGGAGCGTACCCGGTTTCCGGGGCGCATGAGATTCCTTCGGTCGGCTGGGTGTGGCGCATGATTCACGGACTTTCGGTTTTGGCGGCGACGCTTTCCGTTTTGATCAGTTTCATCGCGGGCGTGATGTTTTTGGAGCAGCAGCGACGGGTCAAAAAAAAGATCGGGCAAGACGCCGTGCTGAAATTACCGAGTCTGGAATGGACGCAAACCGCCGCGCGTCACGGGATCGGTTTTTCAACGCTGATGCTGGGCGTCGGAATTTTTTCCGGCGTCCTACTCAATCACCTGATTCTCGTGCATGAAGAGCGTGGTGTTTCGCCGACCGATCCGTTGGTTCTCGGCGCGTTGGTGCTTTTCGTTTTCCTGGTCGCATTTCTCGGGACACTGGCGTTTTATCGCCCTCTCCAGGAAGGACGCCGCATCGCCGTTTTGACCGTGCTGAGTTTTCTCTTCCTCGCCGCGGTATTGCTTTATTCGCTCACCTTGGGTAAAGCACACTGGGGTTGACAAAAACGAGCCGCGACCTGTGGTCGCGATATTTTCCGCTATCGCAAAATGTTCGCCCGAATCACTTCGATCAGCGCGTCGCGAAGGATCGGTTTGGTCGCGTAATCGTTGCAGCCGGCCGCGAGGCACTTTTGCCGTTCGTCCTGCATGGCGTGGGCGGTTAAGGCGATGATCGGCAAAGTACCGCCTTGTTCCCGAATCTTTCGCGTCGCCGTATAGCCGTCCATGACCGGCATCTGCATATCCATCAGGACCATGTCGTATGGTTCGCCCGACAACTCGTCTTCGAGGACGAATTTCAACGCGATCAAACCGTTGTCGGCCAAATCGACTCGGGCCCCCGCTTTTTCGAGGATCAATGAGAAAAGACGTTGGTTGTCCCGGCCGTCCTCGGCCAGGAGAATTCGCAGCCCCTTGAGCGGTTTGATCGCGGCCGGAATTTCCGAAACACCTCCCTGCGCCGATGCGGACGAAACCGGCTCGGAATGCAATTCGACGGGAATCGGGGAATTTTCGGAAGACGTGAGGCCGCTGAGCAGCTCAATCATTCGTACCGAAGCGGGAACCGTTTGCGGTAACGCCACGGTAAACGAACTCCCGGCGCCGGGCGCGCTTTTGACGGATAATTCCCCGCCGAGCATCCGAATCAACCGTTGGGAAATCGCGAGTCCGAGCCCGGTTCCGCCGAATTTCCGGGTCGTCGACGCGTCTCCCTGGTTGAATGGAGAGAAAATCGCGTCGATTTGCGACGTGGAAATTCCGATTCCCGAATCGACGATCTCGAATTGAAGCGTTCCTTGCCGACCGTCGGAAGACACGCTTTCGTTGGCATTCGGTCGCTCTTTCCAGGAGAGAAGCAATTCGACCCCGCCGACCTTCGTAAACTTCACGGCATTGCCGATCAAATTGAGGAGAATCTGCTTCAACCGAACGGCGTCGGAATCGATCGATTCGGGAAACGGAGTCGTATTGCGGACCGCGAAGAAAATTTTCTTGTGCCTCGTTTGGACGGAAAAAGGGGCGTACACTTCGGCGATCAATTGCCGCAGATCGATTCGTTGAATTTCGAGCGACATTTTATCGGCTTCGATTTTCGAGAAGTCGAGAATATCGTTCAAAATGTGCAGCAGGAACCTCGCGTTATTATGGATGATTTGCGCGGTTTCCAAGAGGAACTCTTTCGAGTTTTGGCGGTCGGTGAGAACTTCGGCGAATCCGAGGATCGCGGTCATGGGGGTGCGAATTTCGTGCGACATGTTCGCCAGGAACCGCGTCTTCGCTTCGGCCGCGGCCTCTGCTTTCTCTTTCGCCTGCTCCAGGTCCCGTTGCTGATGCTCCCAGAGCCGTTTTTCCGTGAGGATCCGGGAAAGCTCGCGGATTCCGCTCTGCAAATATTCGGAAACGAAATCCTCGAACAGTCTCGACTCGAACGAATAAAACACGAGTCCCCCTTCGAGAACGCCGTTGACTTCGAGCGGAGCGGCGAGCAAGGAGCGGAGCCGCGTCTTTTGCATGAACCGGACCCAAGGAGCCGAATCGTTCGACGTTTCCGCGAGGCTGACGTGAACGGTCCGTTTCTCCCGGATCGCCTGCGATAAAGGAAATTCGTCCGGTTGCGGGGTTTCGAACGTTTCGACCCGGACATAGTCGACGAATCCCTGCGCGTCGCCGGAATGAAGGACGGGCCGGATCGCGCCTTTGTGCGGAATGCCGAACCAGGTTTTCGAGATTCCGAAATGCTTGATCACGCTGCTTAAAAACGCGGCAATGATTTCCCGCTCGCTGCGACTATAGAACGAATCGCGAAGCTCCGCGAGGATCGCCAGATAAGCGCGATAGTATTCCATCGTCCGCTGGACGGCCTTCTGCTCGGTGATGTCGCGGATCACGGCGTAGATCAGGGAATCGGAGCCCGGGACCGGCGAAAGGGAAATGCTCGATTCGAATTCCGTTCCGTCGAGCCGACGGGAAAAAAGCGTGAACGGCTCCGTCTTCCCGACGCCGCATTCCCGGATGCGCTTCGTCAGAATTTCCGCCGAAAGCCCCCCGTCCGGCTGGTGGTCGGGGACGAGAAAAAACGGCGAAAGATCGAGGAGCCGCGTTTTTTCGTCGGCCCGGTACAACTCGACCGCGCGGGTGTTGCACTGGACGATTCTTTCGTTTTCGAAAACCGTTACGGCGTCGAAGGAATGGTCGAAAAGAATCCGATACCGGGCTTCGCTTTCATGAATTTCCTTTTCCCGCCGCATGATCTCGGAAATATCGAGCACGACTCCGAGGATTTTCGTCGTTTTTCGTTCCTGGTTTCGGGCGACGATTCCCGACTGTCGGACGTACCGCACGGTGTTTTGACGATTGAGGATTCGGCATTCAAACTCGAAGGTTTCGCCGACGGTGATCGCATGAACGAGCGTTTCCCGGACCCGCGGCAGATCCTCGGGGTGAATCCACTGGCGCACCATTTCCAGGAACCCCTCCTGCCCCGGAAAAAGAGGGACGTTCCGCGAATCGACCGTGTCGGAGATTTCCGCGGCCCGGCGAAGGTGAAAATCGCAAAACAAATCGTAAGCGTCGTTTGTAACCTCCATCTGCCCGATCTCCAAGTCGAACTGCCAGAAGCCGGCTTGGCAAACGCGAAGAGCGTGGAACAAGGAAAGCTGCCGCTCCCGAAGCGTGTTTTCGACCCGCTTTTGTTCCGTCGTATCCTGAAAGATCGCGATCTGCGCGACGACGCGTCCGGATTCGTCGAACGACGGGTGCGAGTAAATCAGCAAATCCAGATCTTTTCCCGAGGGCGTGGTGATACGACATTCCGTTTTCAATTCCGCATTGATCGGAGAAAAGAGCGCGTCGAGCATTCGGGAGCGATCCTCCGTATGGATTGAAGCTTCGAAGCGGTCGAAAAAGAGATGTTCGCCGCATTCGGCGCGGTCGATTTCCAGAATGTCGTACATCGTATCGGAAATCGCCGTGATACCGTTGGCGGTGTAATCGTAGACCCAATACCCCATCCGCCCGATCTTGATCACTTCCTGGAGGAGGCTCTGGTGCTTTTTCAATTCCTCCGCGTCGTTGACTTCCCGGGTGATGTCCTGGTCGAATCCGCTGATCCACATCGGATTGCCCGACTCGTCCCAATCGGAGATATGCCCGATCGATCGAATCCAGATCCAACCTTTCTCAGGATTCAAGACGCGGAACGGAGCGAGAAAAACCGGGCTCTCATTTTGAAAATGTTCCTGGAGCAGGTTTCGGACTTTCGGGTAATCGTTTGCGTGAATCGCTTCAAACCACAGCGTTCTCAACGGGGCGTTCGACAGCCTGTCCAAACCGCGAATCGCGAACCAGGCGTCGCTCGCCGTCCCCTCGCCGGTGGTCAAGTTCAGATTCCAGTATCCGAATCCGATGCCTTGAACGGTCAACTGGAATTGGGTCAACGATTCCCGTTGCATCGTCAGGTCGTTGCCGACGCAATAAATTTCCAGGAGCGATCCCTGTTCGTCGCGGTTTTCCAGAAAACTCCAGGAAACCCAGATTGCTGTTCCGTTTTTCCGACGCCCCTGATTGATCGATTGGTTGCGAAGGATGTTCGGATCGTTAAAAACGTCCCGGATCGGATTGTGGAGCCGATCGAATTCCGTTCCCTCGAAGTGGACGATTTTCTCGAAGAAATCCGCGCCGATCATTTCCTCCGGCTCGTACCCGAACAGTTCCGTCGTCCTCGAATTGCAGTAGGTGATTTCGTACCGATCGTCGAGCGTAAGCAACAGCGACAGGGAAGCGTCCGCGAAATGACGGAGCCGGGCTTCGCTTTCGGACAAAGCGCACTCCCTCTCCGCGGAATTTGACGCGAAATTGGCGGGAGAAGCGTGAAGCATGAGAAAAACCGTTTTTCGGGATATCGGCTGACTGAAGAAAAAGTGTAAGCCCCACCTCGCAAGACGACAAGTCCCTTGTTATCGTGAAACGGACATTCCGCCCCCTCGGGACGGAAAATCTTCGGAACGCTTCAATCCTGTCGGCAGCTCTTAACGGTAGACGCTCGCGTCCAGGAAAATATTTTACAAAAAATCTTTTTTTTGATGCAAAAAGCGTTGCAATTTGCGGGGGGGGGTAAAATGGAGGGGACGATTCGGGAGAATTCCCGAGGTTTCTTACCTCAAAAATCTTTTATTGAAGGAGTGAATCATGAAAAAATCCGTCGATCTCTTGTGGACTTTGATCTTCTCTTGCTTCCTTTTGGCCTTTGTTGGCGGGAATGCTTATTTTCTCTTCGCGCAGCAACCGGAATGTCCTGATAGGGGAGTGACAGATGGTGCTTGTACATCCTGCGACCAAGAATACCTCTCGACTTATCCGACACCAACATGTACTGTTAAGGCAGGGTGCAGCGGCGAAGGAAACAAATTGGATGGAGCTAATATCGGAATCACGTACAAGAAAGACAAAAAAGCGGTCAATGCGGGTTTTGTCGTCTCCTGTTTGTATGTGGTTCTGTGCGAATCGTATAAAGAAAATGGCGTTACCGCATGTCGGAAAAAACCCGTAAAAATACTTCAACAGGCGCCTTATTATGAGGAGAAAAGTTGCTAACTTAATTTTGT
>JAVBTU010000222.1:0-2616 GCA_031556015.1 Thermoguttaceae bacterium | reverse complement strand
TGATGGTGGTGTCGTGCCGCAGCGGCTCCTTGGATCGCCTGGCGATGATCCTTGAAAATCCGCGTGATCAGGTTCAGCAGCTTCCCTTTGCCGAGGTGCGTTTTCGCAAGGGCGAGCAGTTCGTCGTACATCGCGTCGACCGGAACGAGCGAACCGGGGCGACATTGGGCGGGATCGAAACCGTCCTGACGATCCGAGTCCGTAACCTCACGGATCCGATGAATTTCCAACTGGCTGCCGTATTTTTCGGTCTGACGCAGCTTGACGCGGATTTTGTAGAACGAGCCGGGAGTCCAGTTTTTCCGGCAATCGGCGTGCAGCGGACTGTCGGGCCAGATCGGGACGGACGGGATTTCCCGATTCACGTCCCGAAAAACGACCCGGAAGAACGGTTGTCCTTTTTTCGGCGAGATCAATTCCTTTTCCGCCAGCAAGACGAACGCGTCCGTTTCCTGTTCCGGTTCCAGATCGGAAAGAGTCGAAATCGTCATCGCGGGCATGGAATTTGGTGTTTAAATTTTTGTCAAAAAAGAGCCGGGGATGAAGCCGTACTCGGCGCAATCCCCGGGACAAGGTGGAAAAACGATTTCACCCGGGGATTGCGCTACGCTTCATCCCCGGCTCTTTGTCGAGACGTTTTGATCACTCCGCGCGGAGCGTGATGAAATCCAGCGGGTCGATCGTGATCGTGTTGCCGGTCTTCTCCACGCGGTCCTCCCACGGATTCGAGAAGTACAACTGCTCGATCTTCTTCACGAAATCGAGCGTCACCGTTTGCGCTTTGTCCGTCGGGTTGTAAAGCCGAAGAATCAAACCGCTTTCGGCCCGCGTCGGTTTGACGCGGGTCACAAGTACTTCCTGATTGTCGGTTTTTACGACTTTTTCACGAGCGAACTCGAACAAACTGCCTTGTTGGATAAATCGCTGCGATTTCGCGGCATCATACTTTCCGACGTAGGGGTGGATGACGTACGAAAAAACCATTTCCCCGTCCTGTCCCGCCTTGTAGTTCGTTTCCCAATGGTTGTTGCAGACCCAGGAATAGATTGTTCCGTTCGGATCGATGTGGTCCCGCCACTGCGAAAGATCCTTGTTCCACGCATCGGCGTACAGGATCGGCGAAAACTGGGCCAGCGGAGCGTCGAGCGTCACCCAATCGATTCCGTACTTGTCGTTGGAAAGATTGCAGAACCGTTGGACGCAATAGTAATTCCTGTTAGCACCGGGAAGTTGATCCTTTTCAACTTGCACCATTGCCCAAGGAGTGTCCACCCGCCAAACGCCGCCGGGGACATTGAACGGAAAACCGAAGAAGATTCCTTCCGGTCGGCGTTCCATTTCCTTGTCCATCTGATTCACGACTTGAACGACATCCGCATTACCAAATACATTAATGTACCGAGTGAGCGATTTGCAGTTCGGAGCGGTCGATTCGATTTTGAGTCGGGCGACTTTTCCATCTTCGAAAATGAACGATTCGATTTTCATATCGCCTTCGATTCTCGCCCGGTTTTCTTTTGCATTTCTTCCGATGATGCAAAGATAATCGTTCAAACCGGAATTACCGTCGTCGCCCGGGTTAACCAGATCGACGTCGATTCCTTTACGTTTCAAGGAGACAATTGCACCGGTTTTTTTGTCGATCTGGACCGTCAACACATCGTTCCCGACGATTCCCTTTTCCGCGTCGGCGTACGCTTTGCCGAAATCCTCTTTTTTCTCCAAAGCGAGATTGCAATCGAAATTACCCATAAGCGATTCGTTCATCACTCGGGCGGCGCGTTTGGCGAATTCCTGTTTATAATCGTCCTGTTGCGTGACGAAATCGCTGTCCGGCTCCGAGATGCTGTTGAAAGCTCCCCAGGTATGTTCGTCGTACATGATGATGTCGGTCCAAATCGCATCGATCACATCGAGCTTGTCCCGATATTTTTGCGGATCGTTCGCGGCCAAATTGGCTTCTAACAACGGCAGCATCGTTTTGCTTCTTCGGTTGATAGCCGTCGCTTCGGACGTGCTCGCCGCGCCGTCTTCCCAGTATGGGGTGTAGTCGCCGCGGATGATCGGGAACTGGTCGCCGTAGCGTTTTTCAAGCTCCGCCATGAAATCGCTGTTGCGCGAAAGAATCAGTTTCGGATAATAGAACTTTTCGTTCCATTCCTTGACGACGTCCGACACCACGCGGTTCGGGCGGCCGTTGTCCCCTTCGATTCCGTAACGGATCGGGATCAGGTCCAGTGGAAAGACCCGCGGCGTGTCCGTTCGCGGAATGTTGTCGCGACCGTCGAGAATGAAAAAGATTTCCGATTCTGAAATCCGATGTCCGACGGGCTTGCCGTGGAATTGGTGATACCCCGTATCGGACAGATAGCAGAGAACGCGTTCCTTCCCGGACGGTGATTCCCACCAGAACGGTTTTTCGCCCCATTCGTAAAGGCGTCCGACCCGGTGTCCGCAGTTCGGGCCCATCGTCATGTACTTGATACCACACTTCGCGAGAACCGGAACGAGCCCCCAGGTGTAACCGGGAACGTCCGTCTGCATCGCACTGTCGACGACGATTCCGTGTTCGCGGCCGAAACGGAGCGCGCTGCCCATCAACTCGAACAACTCTTC
>JAVBTU010000320.1:0-3761 GCA_031556015.1 Thermoguttaceae bacterium | reverse complement strand
ATGATCGCGATTACATTTTCGAGCGGGTCCGGTAAAGCCATTCGGTGAACCAGCGGCACAGCGGAAAGGTCATGATCGCGAGGAAGATTTTGTAACGCACCGACGGAACGCACACTGTCCGGCGGTGTTTTTTGCGGATGTTCCGGAGCGATTCCCGAACGACGGTTTCCTTATTCAACCAGAGTATCTCGGGTATTTTTTTGTACTTCCCCTCATCCATCAGTTCCGCGCTGTGAAAACCGGTGTGGACCAGACCGGGACACAGGGCCTGAATCGCGATTCCATATTCGCGAACGTCGCACTGTAAGCACTTGGACAGCGAAAGAAGGTACGCTTTGGTCGCGTTGTATTGGGCGAAACCGGGCCCGACCAGGTACGCGGCGACCGAAGAGAGGTTGACGACATACCCTTTTTTGCGTCGGATCATCGGTCCGAAGGCCGCGTACATCAATCGCATCGGGGCGATCGAATGAATCTGGACCATGCGGCATTCCTGATCGAGATCGATGTCCGGGAATTTATATTCGTACCCGAACCCGGCGTTGTTGACCAGAAATTCCAGGTTCTCCGCTTCGGCGACCCGTTTTTCCAGATCCAAAAGCTGCGTTGGATCGGAAAGATCGACGGACCGAATCTCCACGGAAGCGCCGTATTCTTTTTCCAGTTCCGCTTTTTGTTTTTCCAGCATTTCCGTACGCCGGGCAACGAGGAGCAAATCATACCCGTCGCCCGCCAATCGCTTGGCAAACTCTTCGCCAAGCCCGCTGGTCGAACCGGTTATTAACGCAAGTGAACGTGTTGTGGACATAGTAGGAGCGTAAACAGAGCGAAAAACGTAAACAGAACGGGAAGCGTAAGCGAGCGCTTAAATAAGAAATAAGAAATGTCGTTAGTTTCTGCTTTCCGCTTTCTCACTTCTCATTTCTCATTTCCCTCTCCACCCTTCGGTCGAACTCTTCTTCCCCTTGGAGAAATTCGATTCCGATCGCCAAGGCCCAGAGTTCTTTATCGGCAAAGGTTCGTTTACGGATTTTAACGAGATCTTTCATCGTGCATAGGACGATCTCGGCATTGCAGTTTTTCGCTTCGGCGGTCAGTCGTTCGATTTCACGGTCCGAGAAATCGTGATGGTCCGACAGAGATTCGAAGCGAACGACCTCCGCGCGACTGTCGAGCAGTGTTTTTCGGAACGAGTCCGGCCTCGCGATTCCGGAAAAAGCGAACACCCGTTTTCCATCCAAAAACGCGAGCGGGGCGGTTCGTTGACCGAAAAAGCCGCTCAATTCCGAGTTGATTTGCGAATCGTTGCGCGGACTGGACTGAAAATAAGAAACCAACGCGACCGGTTTGTGGACAACCTCCCCCCACACCGCTCCGGGTGCGAGCGGCTCGACCTGTCGCCGGATTTCGAGCCGTCGGGACTCCGGAATCACATCCGCCCGGGAAAGCAGAACGACATCGGCCCGGTTCAAGGAGCGAATCGATTCCCGCAACAATCCCGCCGGAAAAACGTGTCCGTACCCGAACGGTTCCCGGGAATCGAGCAGAACGATATCCACGTTCCGCTTCATGCGGCGGTGTTGAAACGCGTCGTCCAAGATCAGGAGTCCGACTTTCGACGCGGCAAGCAACCGACTCGCCGCGGCGAACCGGTCCGGCGATTGAACATGGGGAACGTTCGGAAAACGAATCGCCAATTCCATCCCTTCATCGTTGAGCGACCGGTCGAAACCCGGCTCCAACGCGTCGGAAGACGGTTCCTCGGACTGCCGCCGTTTTCCTTTGTGATATCCGCGGCTGACCAAGCCGGGCCGGATTTTCCGGTTCAAAGCCCATTGCGTCAGGTGCGCGACCAACGGCGTCTTGCCGGTTCCGCCGAGCGTCAGATTACCGACGCTCACGACCGGCACGTTCACGGAAAACGACCGCAACCAATCCCGGTCGTAGAGGAGATTCCTCAAACGCATGAAAGTCGCGTAAGGAAGCTCGCAACCGCAAAGCAAGCCGCGAAGCGTTTGAGAAAAAAGATCATGATCCTTCCTCGAAATCAGGTGCAAAAAACGCTCTTCGGGATTCAAAATCGTCCTGGTGTTAAAGGGGTCGTTCATCGCCCCCCTTCCCAGAGGATACGAAAAACGTAGAATCAGGGGCTGTCGTTTCGGCTCCGAGTCCGTGAAAATGGGCCGGCTCCGAGCGGACCTTCGGAGGATATGCGAATGGTGAGCAGGCTGACTCGAAATCAGTTGCCGGGTAACCGGTTGAGGGTTCGACTCCCTTGTCCTCCGCTTCGACGACGGGTTGATGTCCCGGCGTCACATCTTTTTCCACTTGAGGTCTTTTTCCTTGTGATTGGCGAGCGTCTCCTCGATGTAACCGACGATCTTTGCCGGGATTTCCTGTTTTGAATCCGCGAGCAGATCCCCGCCCTGACGCTCGGTCGGAAATTCGGCGATCGGAACCGGCGAAGTCAGTTGCGTCGGATCATCGTCCTTGCGTTTCTCCTTGCCGAGGATGTCTTCGCGGAGATTGAGCGCGTTTTCCTGGGCTTGTTTGTCGAGTCCCCCCACCATGAACAGCAGCGGCACATCTTCGTGAAAGCATTTGGCGTTCTTGTAGATCTGTTTGGAAAACGGGTCGTAATTCGGCGACACGACGATCAGCGAGCGAATATTTTTGCATTTCGCCTTGCCCCAAAGCTCGCGGGAAAGTTTTCCGCCGACCGATCCGCCCATGCCGAGACCGACGATGACCAGCTTGTTCAGGTTCAATTTCTCCTTGTTGTTTTCCACGGTCAGGAAATGATAAAACGGAATATAATCATACTTGTACATGTTGGTATAATCTTCCTTCCCGAAATCGGCTTCCAGATATTCGGTCGGTTGAGGCGGCTGCTGCGGTTGTAGCTGTTGCTGCTGAAGCATGGCGGGATTGAACGGCATCACGACGTTTTCATCGCGATCGCTCAGGCCGGGAACGCCTCCTCCCATTCCGGGCGGAAGTTTTTTCGGCTTTCGCTGTTGCGGCATGACCATACCGGGCTGCATGCCGGGCATCATTCCCGTTTGCGTCGGATTCGCCTGTTTTTTCACGGGGACGAATCTCTGCGTGCTGTCCCCGTGTCCGCGAAAATCGAACGCAAGAATTGCATACCCCTTCTTTTTCATCGCCTCGATCAACGGGGCGAATTCCTCGTGACTTCTCCCCTGTTCATGAAAAAGGATCACGGGAACGGTTTCAATGTCCGCGTTGCCGGGATAGAAAATGCCGCTGAGCAGGACGTAATCTTTCGTCATGAAATCGCGCCCGGACAATTCGATCGCGCCGGGATCGATCTTTTTCGGGGGCTTCTTTTCGAGGTCCGGGTTTGCGGGATTGGCTTTTCCCTTCTCGGTCGCCGAGGCGGGCACCGGTTTTTTAGGGGGAGCGTTTTCTCGGAGAGGCTGCTCTTGGGCCGCGAAAACCGGAAGAGTGAGGGAAAGAAATAGTAAGGCCGACGTAAAGCAGACGGGATGCGACATGGGACGATCCTCCGACAACAAGTTCAAGAAAAGGGGAAAAGCAAAGACCGACGGGATCTTCTGAGCGACTAACATTGCACTTCGTGAATCTCTATTCACGAAATAAGCGACCATCGGGGGCGAACACTTATCCGAGCGACAGTGCCGGCGAGGCTCGCACCACGTTTGGGTCGACCACCCTGCCGCCCCGAATCTCACTCCATTTTACGGCAAATGGAATAAAACACAACTCAATCAGGCAGA
>JAVBTU010000316.1:0-4867 GCA_031556015.1 Thermoguttaceae bacterium | reverse complement strand
GTCCCTGCTCCGCAAGCTGCGCTTGCGGCTCTTTATTACATGGACGCCGCATTGAAACTTTCGAGGACGACCGCTTTGACGAGCGATTCGCCAAGTGTTTCGTTGATTTTCTGATGAATTCGTTTTTTGATCGCCGTGACGTTAGGATCGTTGAGGTCATGAGCATTGGAGCTTCGCAATATCTTCAAAATTTGCTCTCTCACTTCCCCCTTGGCTTTTTCGAAAAGGGGGTTGAATTTCGTTTCATCGTCCTTGTTGCACGCCAAATTGATTTTGGCGTTCACCATGTACCCGGCGGCGTCATTATCGGCGGCGACCATGCAGGCAAACGGATCTAAAGGAATTTCGATTCGATCGTCCGGCTCGGCCTGGGCCGCATTAACACTCTTCTCGTTTGTCATAGTCGATTTCGACGGAAACTTTTTTCGTTCGATTTTGAATTCTTCCGGGGTGCCGTCGCCGGGGCGCCAGGAGTCCGGGCCGGGGCGGTAGACGCCGTTGCGCTCGTTTTCGATCCGCTCCTGTCGCATGTTGCGGAGCATCTTCTTGACGAAGTCCGGCGCTTCGTCCATCAACTTCTGCATCTTGTCCAACTGTTCGTCGGTCAACACGTTCATCAGCCGCGCCTTGAACCGGGTCGCGAACTTTTGGCCTTTTTCGGCGTTCGCTTTGCGCTGCTGGGTCCATTTGTCTCTGTTGGTTTCTCTCGCTTTATCACCGGCTTCACTCATTTTCCCTATCGCTTCTTCCGGAGATTGGAATGGGTGCGATTTGTTCATTTCTTTGATGTTTTCGATCATCGCGACGAAAAACTCCCGACGCATGTTCATTTCCTCGTCAACGAGGGCGTCAAATTCCGGACGCATTTCTTCTTTGATCGCTTCCATTTCCGCTTTTTGTTCGTCGCTTAATCCGAGCGATTCGAACATTGTAACGCTTGGAAAACCAATTTCGGGGAGAAGCTGTAATTTGAGAAGGTTGACTTTTTGCATCTGCTCCGGCGTTAAAGTTTCGGCGACTTCGTCGTCTATCGCCTCATAGAAGAAAGCATTATAAAACTTTTCTGCCGCTGCGACGTAAGCCCGTTTTTGTTCTTCCGTCGCATTACGAAAATCGGGATCATCCTTCGGAATTGCATCTCTCATGTTTTGTTCGATCTGCAGCATCTCCGACGTCGGGTTTTGAAAGCGTTTTTGAGCGATTTCCTTCCCGATTTCATTTTCTTTACGAAGAAAAAATAAACGCTGGTCCTGTTCCGGTGAAAGACCGAGGATCGACTCGTTTTCCGTTCGAAAAATAATTCTCGCGGAAAGCCAATTTCCTCCGTCGCCGTTATACAAGGAGTAATAAGTCGGGCGTTCTTGGGCTTCTTGATCCAAAAGCCAACTGGGAGACAACAACCATTTGAAGTGCTCTTCGCCCGTTTGTTGCGCTTGAGAATAATTCTCCTGGCAAAACGCGAGCAGCACGCTCACGAAAAACGTTGCGCAGCAGACGGAAAGCGTCCAGAGCCGGGATTGCGCCGGGCGGCCGGTTCGCGGATCGAACTCCATGATCGTGTGGATACGCTTCATGATTTTTTCCTTTCGGGAAAGAAATTGAAAACTGGGTCGTAAAAACGTGTTGGGTTTGTTTTCGGCGGCGAGCCGGAGCAGGGTTTCGGCGTACTGTTCGGCGGAAACCGTCCCTTGCGACAAAACGAGCAGATCGCACGACTGGTCGGCCGCCGCGTCGGATTTTCCCAACGCAAACCAGTACAGCGGATTCCAGAACAAAAAACAGCCGCAAATACGCGTCCAAAACGCCGCGAGATGATCCCGGCGAACGATGTGGGCCAGTTCGTGCTGGAAAATGGCGTCACGCTCCGGTTCCGACAGGTTTTCCGACAGCGATTCCGGGAGCAGCACCGCCGGATGCAGGCCCCACGACCAAACGGTCGGGCTCCTCACTTCGTCGGACGTGAACAGAATCGGGAGCGAAACGTGCCGTAGAATCTTCGCGTTTTTCAGCAATGATTCCTGCGACGACCGATCCGGAAACGGCCGGGCGCGAAACATCAGTCGCCGACCGTGAACGATACCGAAAACGAGCATCAGCGCGACCGGAACCGCTCCGCAAAGCAACAGCAGCCCGAGCGATTCGGACGGTATCACATACCACGGGAAACCGAACGGCAACAGCCCGCGGTTTTGCGTTCTGATCCACGTCGAAAGAGTCGGCGCAAAAATCGCGGCGTAAACGCTCCACGTCAAAATCGAGTGGATTTTCCACGGCGTCCCGCGAAAAAACGGTGTCAATACGACGCCGATCCCGAGAATCAACGTCGATTGCCAAATCGCGAAGGTCGTCCAAGTTGTGAAAATTGTAAACATAATATTCATTTTAGGCATTCGCCAGAAAGTTCCATGTCGGGCTTGTCATCCTGAGGTACTCCGAAGGATCTGGTTCCCATCGGTATTCGCAACGCAATGCGTGTTGGCAGGATACATCAGATTCTTCACTCCGTGAGTACACTGCGCTCAGAATGACAAAACTTGCCCATCAATCTCGGTCTTTGGTAAACTCATTTCTGTCCTCCGTCCTCTGTCCTCTGTCCTCTCTTCTTCATCATTTCGCGTATTTCGGCGAGTTCGTCGTCGGTCAAACCGGTATCATCGACGAAATGCCGGAACAAGAGCGTTTTGCTCCCCTGCAAAAACGTTTCGGCGAACGCTCGAAGTGAGCCGCCGATCGCTTCGCTCCGAGTTCGGGTCGGTCGGTAAACGTAAGCGCGATTGTTCTTTTCGCTCTTTTCGTGCGTCAACCAACCGAGCCGCTGGAGTTTTTGAATCGTCGCCAAAACGGTCGTATAGGCGAGCGGCTCCGTTTCAGGGCGGGCGTTCAGTTCGTCGAGTACGTCCTGAACGGTCGCCCCCTCGCGGTCCCAGATGATTTCCAGCACGTTACGCTGCTGCACGCCAAGTGTGTTGAGTTCGGATTCCATGATTTTACGGGCAGGAAATGGAAAACAGTTATTACTATTGACGATAATACTATACGTGATAGTATTTGTCAAGTGCAAAAATACTGATTCCGTAATGAAAAAATCCTTAACGGCCCAAGACTTTGCGCAGATGCGCGACGCTCCGTTCGGCTTGATCGAGCGTACCGCATTCGACGCTCAGGACGATGTCCTGCGGGAGCGGTTTCAAAATCGCGACGACCGCCTCCCAATCGATGACGCCGTCCCCGCAAGCGCAGCCGACGGCGGTTCCCATCACTTTGCCCCGTTCGGCGTCCGACTGTTCGACGGAAATGTCCTTCGCGTGCATGTGGACCAGTCGGTGTTTGATGTGATCGAGCCAACGGATCGGATCCTCGCCGCCGAGATAAGCGTTTCCCGTATCGAAATTCGCGCCGACGTAAGGGGAATCGACGAGATTCAAAATCCGATCGTACTTCTCCGGGACGAGCGAATACGTTTGGTGCATTTCGAGCCCGATCTTGACACCACGCCGGGACGCGACCTTGACCGCTTCGGTGATCGAGTATTTGATCAGGACGAAATCCTCGTCTTCGCTCGTCCAGTCCTGTTTGTGTCCTTCGTGCGTATTGATCACCGGGGCTCCGCATTCCTTGGCGAACCGGGCCGCCTGTTTCAGATATTCGACGGCGATTTCCGGCTTGGAAAGCTGGCTGTGCGACGAGAGTGCCGAAAGTTTCAAGCCGTGCTTTTCGACCAGATCGCGAATCCGAAACGGGTCGTCGAGCATGGAGACGCTGTGAAAATAGCGTGCTTCGCTCAAAAGTTCGCGGCCCCAATGGACCATCGGCTCGATGTATTCGTACCCCAATACCGCCGCGAAGCGAACGGCCCACTCAAACGACTTGTGCGAAGTCCGCACCGCTTCCAGATTTAAACCGATTCCAATTTGTGCCATTTGAATAAGTTGTCAGAGGATAGAGGATAGAGGATAGAGGATAGAGGATAGAGGATAGAATTGCGCTCGCTTACGCTTCCCGCTCTGTTTTCGTCCTCATTTCTCATTTCTCATTTCTTATTTCTTATTTCACAATCGTATTGTTTCTCCAAAATCGCCTGAATCTGTTCGTAGTCGAGACCATAGCGGAGTCCTTCGACGAGCAGGCCGAGCGCTTGGCGGGAAAGGACGTTGTTAATGTATTCGGCGGAAAACGGCGTCGGACCATCCGCGACGAACACACCGAGGCCCGGCCGCTGGATCACGACCCCCTCTTGCGCCAACTGCGAAAAAATCCGGTTGGTCGTCGTCGGGTTCAAGCTGAGATCCTTGGCCAACTGCCGCACCGAGGGCAAGCGGTCCCCCGGCTTGAGTACCTGCTTGACGATCAACAGCTTTATCTGGAGGATCGCCTGCTGCGTCAGCGGTTCGCTGCTATGGTAATCGAGCGCTATTTTCATGGAAGCTACCTTTCAAATAGGAATCGCCGTTGCGATCCATCTGTATTACATAATATCATACAGTTAAGTCGAAGTCAAGAGTATTTTTAAAAATTTTTAGTTTTTGTCGCAGCTGCCGGTCGAAATCGCCCCGCGCTGACGCTTGGGGCTGGTATTGAATGCGGAACTTAATTTGACGCTGTATCCTACTCCCCTTTTCGCGTTTGATTGATCCAATATTCAATCGTTTGAATCACGATTTTCGGATCGACCGGTTTGCTGCAATAAGCGTCCATTCCGGCGTCTAGGCATTTTTGCTCGTCCCCTTTGACGGCGTTGGCGGTCAGGGCGATGATCGGGATTCGCGGCAAGTTGCGATCCTGTTCCCATTTGCGAATCAACGTGGTCGCTTCGTACCCGTCCATTTCCGGCATTTGACAGTCCATCAGGAGCAGATCGAAAGGCCGG
>JAVBTU010000276.1:0-5286 GCA_031556015.1 Thermoguttaceae bacterium | reverse complement strand
ATCGAACATGAAACCGCGAGTCATCTCGATCGGTTCGGTAAATCGGCAATCGATCCGCCCGACGGAATCTTCGTAATACGCGGTGAAGTAGATGCTGTTTCCGTGGATCGCAAGTTGTCGGGCTCCATAAAGGCCGACGGGAATCCGCATCCGGCTCGGCAACGATTCGTCTCCGGCGGTATAGAACACCGCCGTCATCGCTCCGAACCCCGGACGGCTCGAATGCGGACGCGCATCGAGAATCTTGAAAATCTTCGGAAGATTCAACAGCGTAATTTCACAGGAACCCGCATGGGCGATCGCGAGGAATCTCGAATCGGAAGAACAGGTGATACCCCACGGATTCCCGGCTCCGAGCCCCATATCGTCGAGGTAAAACGTGTCGGCGTACTGGTCGACTTCCATATCGATCGCGGCGATCATGTTCTCGATCATCCATCCGCCGTCAACGTGCGTCGGGACATTGTCGAAATGCGAAAGCAGGCAAGTGAGGAACGCATAACGCCCGTCCGGGGTAATCACGACGTCGCGCCCGTTGATGATACCGTTGCGAAGACGCATTTTCTTCACGTCCCCGGTCGCGGTGTCGTAAAGGCGGACGGTCAGCGTGATTCCCGACTCGACCGCCTGGTCTTCCGGGTTTTGCGGGACGACGATCAGTTTCTTTCCGTCCGGCGTCACGGCCAGGGCGATCGGTTCGCGACCGAACGGGAAGCGGCGAAGCTCTTCGCCTTGAACGAGATCGACGACGGAGATGTCGCCGCCGAACCGATTGGCGACATACGCGATCGCGGGTTCGCCGTTTTTCGGTTCAAAAACATCCACAGCGGCGGGATAATAACCGACGGGAATCTCCTTGGCGATTTTCAGCGATTCGCAATCGACCACCAGGAGTTTTCCCGAGCCTTCCCCTCCGACCAGCGCGAGCGACTTGCCGTCCTGGAACATTTTGATCCGTTCCGGCTTGATCGGCAGATTGAGTACCGTCGCGGGCGCACTGCCGTCGGTTCGGGCTTTCCGGAGTCGGGCGGCGTCGAACTCGGCGACGTAGAGAAACTCGCCTGACGGCGCAACCGCCAGATCGGACGGGCCGATGTACTTGCCCGTATCGACCGGATACTCCAGTGTTTCTTCCTCCGCGAGAAGGATTCCCGGCGAAACGACAAAAACAAACACCCCCAACCAACGCAATAAAGACGAAAACATGAATACCCTCGTGAATAAAAACTGAATCGGAGAGTTGTTTTAGCCTTTTTCCCGGGAAAAATCAAGGTGTCCGCTCCGCCCTCCGGAGCAAAACGGGGGTTACTCTTTTTTCAGCAGCGATTTTCCGATACTCCAGCCTTTTCCGATTTTTTTTCCGACGCCGTAATAATTTTTGGAGCCGCAATCGAAAATGATCGGCAGGACTTTTTCGATGTCGGGATACTCGCCCGATTCGTCCAGGCAGTCCTCGTCCGCTTTCACGTCTTTGATTTCGGCGATCATGATCGTGTGCGTTCCGATCCGATGGTGCTGGGCGAGCGAACATTCGAGGATCACCGGACATTCGGCGACGTAAGGGGCGTCCACATATTGAGCCCGAACGGGCGTGAAATCACAGACGTCGAATTTATCGAACTTGCGTCCGGAAACGAGACCCGCGAAATCGGTTTGCGCGACCAGTTTTTCGGACGGCACACACACGGTGAACGATTTCCGTGCCAAAAGGGCGTCGTGCGTCCATCGCGGCGGCTGAATCGCGACCATAAGGCCGACCGGGTCGGAAATGCAAATCCCGGCCCAGGCGGCGGTCATGAGATTCGGCTTGCCTTCCGAGTCGTAAGTTGCGATCAACAATGCCGGTTCCGGATACAAAAGCGGTGCCGGGCCGAGCGAACGTTTGGGTTTGACGGTCATGGGAATAGGCTGTAGTGATGTTATTTATTGGAGCGTTTCGAAACCTGGGACCGCAGGCTTCCAGCCTGCCAGTGGGCGGTTGGGCACCGTTTGCAGAGTGTCCGACCGTTTCACGCCGCGGGCTGGAAGCCCGCAGACCCAGGTGCAGGCAAGATGCCTGCGGTCCCAGGAAAGACTGAACGGCGTAGGCTGTCAGTCCCGGTTTTCCTCTTTCTTTTTACGTTCGGCGAGTGCGGCTTCGACTCGGGCCCGGATCGCGGCGGCGACGCGGTCGCCGACGGTGCCGCTCGGGGTCGTGAATCGACCGGTTCCCGTTCCCGGCTGCTCCGATTCGGCGGAATCGGGCGGCGCGTCCGTCGTTCCCGTAAAATCGGCAAGCGCCTTCTGGGTTGCATCCGCCGCATTGCGGGCCGACTCTTTCGCGGACGCCCGCTCCTGAGCCAAACGGTTCAGCTCCGATTCCTCTTGACGCATTTCCTCAAGTTCGGCCGCTGCTTTGCGTTCGTTTTCCACCGCGAGGTCCAACGCTTTTTGGGCCTGCTCCGCCGCTTGGGACGCCATTTCCGATTCGGTTTTCAGCTTGGCCGATTCTTCGTCGACTTTTTCGAGTTGGACCCGACATTCCTCTTCGTATTTTTCGGCCTCTTCCACATGGAGGACTTCCGCCTCCACTTCCTCGGCGGCGATCCGGGCCGCTTCTTCCGCCTGACTTTTCTCCGCGGCGGTCTGTTCGGCCAACGCTTGGAGTTCCGAGACTCTTTCTTTTTCGCTCAACAATCGGGCGTGCTCCTCCTTCGAATCGTCCAACGCTTTTTTCGCGGCTTCCCATTCCGATTGGGCCTGTTCGTGTTCCAACGCCGACCGGATCGCCGCTTCCTCTTTCGCGTCGGCTTCCAAGACGAGCCGTTCGTGTTCTTCCCGGAGCGACTGGAGCAGCTCACGCAACTCTTCGATCCTTGCCGAAGCGGTTTGCACATTCTCGGCGGAGTCCCCGACGAACTGTCGGGCCGCCCGGGCTTCCTCGGCCGCGTTTTCCGCCTTGAGGTGCGCTTCACCGGCCCGATCCATCGCTTCGGTCGCTTCTTTTCTCGCCTGTTCGGCTCGTTCGACCGCTCGTCGGGCTTCCTCTTCGAGTTCTTCGGCAACCGTTTCTTTTTCGATCGCCGATTGCATCGCGGCTTCGGCTTCCTTGGCGAGATTTTCCGCGGTTTGCTCCGCTTCTTCGGCAATCGAAACGGCCGCTTCCGATTCGGTCGTCGCGTTTTGAATCAACTCGTCGGTCCGGTCATGCTCGGCCGTCAGTTCGCTGAGTTTTTCCGCCGTTTGGTCCGCGTTTTCACGAACAGCACCGGCTTCGCTCAAGGCGTTTTCCGAGGCGAGTCTCGCTTGATCGAGCGCGTCTCCCGTTCCGGAGAAGGTCGCATGCAATTCTTCGATTTTCGTTTGAAGCGATTCCGCCCGTTCCGACGCCGTCATGGCCGATTCGGCCTGTTCCCGGATCTGGTCGTGATGTTCGATCAGCCGTTTGAATTCCGTATCGGTCAATCCCGCCTTGTCTTTCGCCGCTAAAAGCAGGGCCTGGGCGTTTTCCTTGGACCGGGTCGCTTCTTCGAGCAATTGCAGCGTTTCCGATTCGATCAGCGACACCGAATCGACCGCGATCGTCGCTTCGGCGAGCGTATTGAATGTCGTTTCGACATTGCTTTGCGCTTCCTGGAGCATGGTCCGGGCCAGTTCCGCGGTTTCTTCGATTTTCGTTTTCTTTTCGGCGAATTCGCGGAGCCGTTTGTTGATTTCTTCTTCCGCCCGAATCGCTTCGCCGAACCGCAGCCGTGATCGCGACACAGCCTCTTGAAGTTCTTCCAGAGTCGGCGGTTGGGTCGGAACCTCAGGTTCCGGCTCGTGCTGGGGTTCTTTTTCTGCCGTTTTCTTAATCCTCTTCGGCACGTTCGCTTCGAACAGGGCGTCGGCGACCGGGTCCGGCTCGTCTTCTTGTTCGGCGAGGACTTCCTTGTATCCGACGGAGCGTTTCGTTTTTGTTTCTTCCTCGTCCTCGTCGTCGTTTTCGACATCAGGAGCCGGGGCCGCTTCGGCGGATTGCGGTTCCTCGGTTTCATAATCGGAGCCGTGGTCTTCGTCTTCCGAGGGTTCGGGGGCCGGAGCAATCGTATTGAGAAAATCGAGCGGAATTTCGACCAGTGGAATCGGACTTGCTCCGCCGGAAGATTGCGGTTCGGGTTCAAGGAGTCGGGCGATGTTGTCCTTGAGGATTTTCATCGTGATCGGCATCGTCAACGCGATCCGGTGATCGGCCTTATTGAGCTGGTTCGCCAAATCGGCTTGCCGTTCGTCGAGCATGATGATACTCGGCAGCTTCGCGCTGTACGGATCCCCGGCGAGCCGATTGAACGCTTCCACGCCGTTGGGGCCAAGCGATTGGGCGTTGAAAATCACGACGTCCGTTACGGAAATATCGTCCAGCAGTCGATCGACGGCCCGTTCGGCGGACGAAGCGACCAAGACGCGAAATCCCGCTTTTTTCAACGATTCGCGAAAGACTTCCTGGAGTTTCACGTCGGAATCGACGATCATCACGGGTCGCTGTTTTTCTTTCGGAACCGACGCACCGATCCGGGCCAGGCCGGTTTCGATCTGCATCGGGGAGATTCCGTCGTTCGCCGTTCCATCCGCCAGACGCCGGGCGCACGCTTCCAGGTCGGCGTACATTTCGCCCATCGACTGGTATCGTTTACTGACATCGAGCGACATCGACTTGTTGACGACGAGCGTTACGGCCCGGGGAATGAGCGAATCGACGTTTTGAATCGGCTGGACGTTGTAAAACCGATTCTTGTCGGCCCGCTTGGCGCGATCCTTCGTTTCAAACAGCGGCGGTTCCCCCGTCAAAAGGTGATAGTAGATGCACCCGAGGAAATAAATGTCGCTCCGCTTGTCGTCCCGTTTCACGCCGGTCAATCGCTCCAAAGCGGCGTAGTCGATCGAGCGTTGATTGCGGACCGCGGCGTTGCCCAGCTCGACGTTTTCGGCGATCGTTGCCAAGCCGAAATCGACGATCATCGCTTTCTGCAAACTGGAAAGGAGCACGTTGCTGAGCTTCAAATCGCGGTGCTGCAATCCGCGCCGGGACGCGTAATCCAGGCCGCTGCAAATATCCATGACGATCCGTGTCGCCAGTTTCGGTTCGATTTTCTTGCGGACCCGGAGAAATTCCCGAAGCGTCTGCCCTTCGATGAAATCCATGACCATGAAGTGCAGGCCCGGCTCCGATTTAACCTCGAAAATAGGAACGATATTCGGGTGTCGCAGTTCGATTCCCAACTCCGCCTCGTGGACGAAATGGTTGATCACGGTCTTGTCGTCGTTGAA
>JAVBTU010000255.1:0-3896 GCA_031556015.1 Thermoguttaceae bacterium | reverse complement strand
GATACTATCCGATTCGGCTCTCGTCGCTCCGGACCGACCGGGCAATTTCTTTACGACGCTGAAAATTATCGCCGCGATCGTCGTTGTCTTTTTTATCGTCTTCAATCTGGTCAAGCTCATGTCGATCATCGAAGAAAATTGACGCCCCACAAAGAGCCGGGGACGAAGCAACGCGCAGTCCCCGGGCCGCCAGCGCCATGAAATCCGCCCCCCTTCTCGCTTTCCTTTCATTCCTTCTCTTTCATTTCACCGCACCGAACTACGCCGCGCCCCGGTTCGAGTCCGATTCGTGCGTACGGTGTCACGAAACGGAGTACCGGCTCTGGAAATCATCGGATCACGCTCATGCGATGGATCACGCGACACCGCAAACCGTCCTCGGAGATTTCGACGACCGAACCTTTCGCCACATCGGTTTCGACGACCTCGCGTTGCTCTCCGACGAAGAAATCGCGATGGTTGCCCGCGATCCCGAACTGACGCCACACGATTTCGCCATCGCGCTCGCCGACGCCCGAGCGGAGCTTGCCGAAAAGTTGAAGCGACACGTTCCCCTGGACACGGAAATCGAACATGTTCGGAGAATCGGTTTCACCCGACCCGGCGAAATCGCGACGGCGCAACGTAAAATCACCGACCGCGTTCTCGCCTTTCAGGCGGAGGGAAAGATCAAACTCGATTTCGCGACCCGTTTCCGGATGTTTCAAGAAGACGGTTCGTTTTTCATTACCGCCGACGCCATGGACGGCAACCCGAAGGATTTTCCAATTAAGTACGTTCTCGGCGTCCGCCCGCTCCAGCAGTATCTCACCGAATTCCCTGACGGCCGCGTGCAGTGTCTTCCGGTCGCCTGGGACGTCGCACGGCAAGATTGGTATCATCTTTACCCGAAGGAGCGAATCCTTCCGAACGACCCGTTGCATTGGACCAGACCGCTGCAAAACTGGAACCAAATGTGTGCCGATTGCCACACCACGGAGCTTCAAAAGAATTACGACCTGCGTACGAACACTTATCGTACCGATTGGACTGAAATGCGCGTCGGTTGCCGGGCTTGTCACCTCCCGACGGATAAAAGCGGTGTCACGAAGGAAGACTGTCCGTATCCGTCGACGTTTTCGACCGGGTCCCCCGCGTTGACCTCCTGCCTGTACTGCCACGCGCGGCGGCGCGCTTTGACCGCCGGACACATGACGCCGGGCGACGATTTTCTCGACCGTTACGTCCCCGAAACGCCGGACCGGCCGATCTATTATCCCGACGGACAAATTCTCGACGAGGTTTTCGAGTACGGCTCCTTTCTCCAATCGCGGATGTATCACCAGGGCGTCACGTGCGCCGATTGTCACGATCCGCATTCGCTCAAGCTGAAATTCACGGGAAATCGGCTCTGTTCCCAATGTCATTCGCCCGGGATTTACGATACGCCGCGACACCATTTTCACGAAACGGCCTCGGGCGGCGACTGCGTCGACTGCCACATGCCGCCGGCGATGTATATGGTTACGGACCGACGTCGCGATCATGGCATGCAAAAGCCGCGACCGGAATTGTCACAAGATCTCGGCGTTCCGAACGGCTGCAATTTGTGTCACCACGATCGTGTAAAAGGAGAAGACGCCGCCTGGGCCAAATCGTGGACGGACAAATGGTATGCCGCCAAAAGAAAAGCCGCGGTCGGGTACGGTCGGACGAATGAAGACGGTTCCCATTACGCCTACGCGATTTCTTTGGGCCGTGCTTCGAATCCTTCCGGCATCATTCCGCTTATCACGGTCGCGCGGGAGAAAAACGGTCGCAAAATCCGTCCGATCACCCGGGCAAGCGCCGTGACGCTTCTGGGGCGACATGACACCCCCGAAGCACGAAATGCCGCCCGGGAAATGCTCGCCGATCCGGAGGGGATCGTCCGCCTCGCGGCCGTGGGAGCCTTGGAGTCGCTTCCCGCGGAGCGCCGGCTCGAAGAACTCGCCCCGATGCTCCGCGATCCGCTTCGTGCGGTCCGGATCGAAGCGGCCCGGATCCTTTCGCCGATCCCGATGCGGGATTTTCCGCCGGACGTTTACGAACACTGGAAAAAGGGTGCCCGGGAATATCTCGATTCGCTTGCCGCGAATATTGACACCGCTCCGGCTCACCTGAATCTCGGCGTCTTCCGGTATCACCAGGCGATGGAGCTGTTAGCCGCCGAGAGAAAATCGTCCCGCGAATCGTTCCTCCTGGCGACCGAGCCGGTCGTGAAAACGTACCGAACGGCGATCTACCTCGACCCGTTGTTTCTACCGGCCCGGGTCAATCTCGCGATGCTTTACGACGAACGCGGCGAAAGTGACGCCGCGGAAAAAGAATTCCGCAAAGCCTTGGAAATCGATCCGGAACAAGGTGAAATCCACTATTCGCTCGCGCTGCTTTTGGCGCAACAAAATCGGTTTGCCGAATCGGTCGCATCGTTTGAAAAAGCAGTCGCGTTTTCCCCGAATCATTCCCGGATGCGTTATAATTACGCTTTGGCACTGCTGAAACTGCAGCGTCCGGACGACGCGAAAAAGCAGTTGACCGAGTCGCTCCGGCTCGATCCGAATTCGACCGATGCATGGAAGGTTTTGAACTCACTCGACATACCCCGTTAGCCAACGTTCCGCAACCTTGATCGTCGTCAAACTGTTGGACACGTTGAAAAATAGTTTGGAGACGAACTGTTTGAGGGTGGTGTCTTTTCGACTGATCCATTGCACGACAGGATTTGTTTCCGCGGATCCCGTCGATGAGGAACAGAACGCCTCCTATGTTTTGCTGTCGTGCGTGTTTCCGGCGAAGACTTCGTATCCCAACGGAATGCCACATTTCGACACCACAATCGGTCTACACGATGCAAACGCTCTGGATCGGGTTCACCGACAGCGTCGTTTCGGCGTGGAAAAGTGCGGAGCAGTCGATCACACAAGGGTTCAACATGGACCTCGGCGAAAAGGTTTCCGTAACGGGCTCGTTCTCCGCGTCGGCGATTTCCGCGATGGGGGTCGGTTCCACGATGGATCGCGTCGCCAAAGCGACGGAAAAAAGCGAAAAGCATCTGGAAAAAATCGCCAATAAAGACGCGAAAGCCGAAGGCAAGCCGGACGAAAAGAAAAAAGAGCAAGCCAAGGAACCGGACAAAGACGATCCGGCGCTCAATGAAATGAAAGTCCAAACCCGGATTCTGCGGGATATTTCGACCAAAGGCGTGTTCGTCTAATCAGCGATTGGCTGATTCCAATCGTCCGGTTTTGCATGTTGTCGCATTTCGCTTGCGGTATTCTTCCACCCTTTTTTCAAATCGTTCGGCACGCTCCCGAGTGTACGCGATTTGATCCTCAAGCGACATATCTTTGGTTTCCTCGTACTGCCTGTTGCGAATTTCTCGTATTTCTTCGACATATTCATCGTTCATCGTTGATTTCTCCCATGATCATGGACGGAGTTGCAATTCTTACCGGATCGTATCCTTGAACCAAATTAACTGCATTGACGCGGTCCATTGTTTTGTAATTGACGAAGTGTTTAAAATTCCAGCTAAAGATCAGCTTGCACCCCACGACACAAGCGTGGGCAATATGGAGAAGATCGTTGCGGTTCTTTGCGCTGGAAACTCCGAACTCAATGTAATGATCGGCGAGCCGTGTCGATTCTTCCGTCTGGGCAACCACCGTGTAGGAGATTCTCGACATTTTTTCCGCCAAAATTTCAAACTTGTCGGCTGGGCAAGCGTCAAGTTCTTGCTCGACAATCTCGGAAATCACGACTTCAAAACGTTCCCCTTCCGACAGAATATCCCACAAAGCCAGCGTATCTTGCATCTGCTGCGGCATGTGGGGAGCGTCGAGGTAGTTGATGACCGACGTATCGAGGTAAATCTT
>JAVBTU010000502.1:0-3469 GCA_031556015.1 Thermoguttaceae bacterium | reverse complement strand
TCGGCGAATCGTTTGTCGATGATCGTGTCTGTCCCGTTTCCGGATCGACGGGCGAGCGAATCGGAGTCGCGGGAATCCAAATTGATATTACCGATAAGGTCAAGGCGCAAAAGGAGTTGCAGGATAACAACGAATTGATCGACAATCTCTTCGACAGCATTCCGGACAACGCGTATCTTCTCGACCGGGACTTCAGAATCCTCCGGGTCAATGCCGCGGTGGAAAACATGATGCCGTGGATCGCCTCCCGGATCGGCAAGCCTTGCTATCAGGCGGTTCACGGGCGCGAGACGCCTTGCGAATTCTGTCCCGTCCTCGAATCCTTCCAAACCGGCCGATCGGCAACTCGGGAATATTTTGAGGAAAAATTTCAACGGTATTTCGAGCTGACGAGTTTTCCGATCCGCGACCGCCGTACCGGGCGAATCATCGGGGTGACCGAGATTGCGCGCGACATCACGGATCGCAAACGGATGGAAGAATCGCTCCTGCGCAGCCAGGCGCTCTTGGACGACCTGATGGAGGTCCTGGATCAAGGGGTTTACCTGATCGATACGAATTACACGATCACCAGGACGAACAAGGCGATGCAGGCCATGTACCCGGATCTGGCGCCGCTTGTCGGTAAAAAATGTTACGACACGACGATCTACGGCGGCGTCTGCCCCAACTGTGCGGCGGAATGCATGTTTCGCGAGAAGAAGGCGACGACACGTACGTTTTTCGAGAAAAACAGCGAGGACGAACCGGGCGTCTGGCTCGAACTGAACGCCTTTCCGCTTTATGAGTTCGGGAGCGACACCATCAACGGCGGTATTTGCATCCTGCGTAACATCACGCCCCGGGTCGAACTGCAAAGCCAGGTGGACGATTATCGAACCATGACCGAGAAGCAGTTTCACGAGCTGCGGTTGAACGAAGCGAAATTGCGCACGATCCTTGAAACGAGCGGTGCCGCGATCTCGTTCGCCGATTACCAGGGCCGTTACACCTACATCAACGGCAAGTACAAGGAAATGTTCGGCTACTCGCAGGAAGAACTTCTGGGCAAGCCGATCATCACCGTCATAAGCTCCGATCGGGAAAGTCGGGAACGCGGTCGCGTTTTGATCGAACAGGCGTTAAGCGGCGGGATTGACACGTATCGTGTCACGTTGGAACTCGAAACGAAAAACGGCCGACCTCTCTGGGGGGACATCAGCGTCAACGTGATTCCCGGACAGAAGCCGGAAGAAACGGAATTGATTTCCGTGATCCTCGACGTGACCGCGCAACGACAATTGGTCGAACAATTGGAGCACGCGAAAATCGCCGCCGAAGAAGCGAGCCGGGCGAAAAGCCAATTCCTGGCGACTATGAGCCACGAAATTCGTACGCCGCTCAACGGCGTGATCGGCGTCTCGAACCTCCTGATGGCAACCTCACTACAGCCGAAGCAACAGGAATACGCTAAATTGATTCTCGCTTCCGGGGAATCGCTCCTGTTTTTGATCAACGACATTCTCGACTTCTCCAAGATCGAGGCCGGTAAATTCGAGTTGGTCGAAACGGAATTCATTATTCACGACTTGGTCGAATCCGTACTGGGAATCCTCGCGTCCCGGGCGGAGGAAAAAAATCTGGATCTGGTCGCGACGTTCGACGGTCGGATTCCCGGACCGATCATCGGCGATCCGGGACGACTACGGCAAATCCTGATCAATCTGGCCGGCAACGGTTTGAAATTCACCGAGAAGGGCGGTGTCCGCATCCATGTCGCGCTCGACGCTCAGTTGGAAAAGGAAATTCGGTTACGATTCGAGATCATCGACACCGGAATCGGAATTCCGGAAGATCGCCAAGGCCGCTTGTTCCGCCAGTTTTCTCAGGTCGATTCGTCGTCGACCCGCGCGTACGGCGGCACGGGGCTGGGGTTGGTCATCAGTAAACGGCTCGTCGAATTGATGGGCGGCGACATTCATGTCGAGAGCGTCGTCGATTCCGGCTCGACGTTCCGGTTCACGGCAATGTTCCGATGCGCAGCGCTCGTCCTGAAATGTATGAGAGCCGCCGAGTATCCCTGTATTACGGAAAAACGGGACTATTGCCGGGGGAACCCGCCGACCCGCTGCGCCCGAAGCGGTCGGGAAGTCGCCTATCTCCAACGGGTCGTCGAACTGAAAGGACTGAAAACCTTGCTGATCGGGGCGAGACGGGTTATGATCCCGGCCCTGGTCGATCAATTGCACTATTGGGGAATGCAGGTTGAAACGGCAATCTCTCCAAAAGAGGCCCTTCCCTTGCTGCACCAGGCCGCTGAAGAAAAAGCTCCGTTTCGATTGGTCGTCATCGACATCGGCCCGCAGGATCGGGACGCCGAAAAATTCATTCGATCAATCCAGGAGGACAAGGCTCTCGACGAGACGGCGTTCATCGGGTTGGTTTCGCTTTCGGAAGATTTGTACCAGCTCCCTTGGCCGCGCCCCGATCGAATTCGTTTCGTCACCAAACCCGTTTGCGGTTCCATGCTCCTCGATTCGATTGTCCGGTTGTTTTTCGAACTCCCGGAGCATTCTTCGGGCATTTTTCATCACGAAGTGGTTCAACGACCGTCCGAGGAAACCTCGAAACCGCTCCGCATCCTGGTCGCGGAAGACAATCGCATCAACCAAATCGTCATTTCGGAAATTCTTCACAATGCCGGAATGGTCGTCACCTTGGCGGTGAACGGCGAAGAAGCGTACGAAAAAAGCGGGGCCGAACCGTTCGACGTGATCTTGATGGACTGTCAGATGCCCGTCATGGACGGATATGCCGCGACGGGAAAAATTCGGCAACGGGAAGCGAAAAACAACGGTATCACACCGCTGCCGATCATCGCACTGACCGCCAACGCGACCTCGGAAGACGAAGCGAAATGCCTGGCGGCCGGGATGGATGCCTATTGCAGCAAGCCGGTCGATGCCAAGGAATTGATCGACAAAATCGTCCGCTGGAGCGTCGCGAAAAAATTGCAGTGAAGCTCTGGTGCCACACTACGCCGTAACGTATGATTTTATAGAACTCTCGTTTTCACTTCTTCCTCCAACCGCCGGATCACTTCATCGAGCGGGATTTCGCCCAGTTCGCCGCCAGGGCGGCTGCGCAATGCGACGGAGTTGTTTTCTTCTTCTTTCGCTCCGACCACGGCGAGGTACGGCAGCAGGTCGTTGCGGCCGTCGCGGATTTTGGCGCCGATCTTTTCGCCGCGCAAATCGCTGCTCGCCCGAAATCCGGCGTCCAAAAACTTTTGTTCCACTTTTTTCGCGTAGGAGTCGTATTTTTCGCTCACCGTAAGTACCCGAATCTGCTCCGGAGCCAACCAGAGCGGAAACGCCGCCGCGAAATGCTCGATCAGGATTCCGCAGAACCGCTCGAACGATCCCAACGGAGCGCGGTGGATCATCACCGGGCTATGCGGCTTGTTGTCCGGACCGATGTATTCCAGATT
>JAVBTU010000020.1:0-6692 GCA_031556015.1 Thermoguttaceae bacterium | reverse complement strand
TGACGAACAACCGATGACGGAAACCATCTCCGCCAACGGTGAACTTCATTTCGATCCAACCCGAGTCGCACACTTGGCGACGAAAGTTCCAGGGACCGTTGCCGCCGTTTTCAAGATTGTCGGCGATGAGGTCAAAACAGGTGAAATTCTGGCACTGGTCGACGCGGCCCAAGTCGGACAACTCAAATCCCAACTCGTTCAAAATATCGTACAATTCCGGTTGCGAAAAAACACGTTCGAGCGATTGGATTCCATAGGAGATACCGGCGTCCTGCCCGCCAAAAATCTGACGGAAGCGAAATCCACCCTCCAAGAAGCCGAGGTCGCACTGGTCGGGACGCGGCAGGCCTTGGTGAATCTGGGTTTCGAGCCTCCTGACGAGTTCGTTGTCGGTGAACCGCAAGTTCTTTCCGACCAGCTTCGCTTTCTCGGCATCCCTTCGTCGGTGGTCGCTTCGCTTCCTGCGGGCACGAAAACGGCCAACTTGCTTCCTGTTATCGCCCCGTTCGACGGTATTGTGACCGCTTCGGAAGCGGTGATTGGTACGGTTGCCGATCCGACAAAAACTCTTTTTACCTTCAGCGATCCTCACCGTATTTGGCTTTTACTCAATGTCCGGCAGGAAGACGCGAAGCACGTTCGAATTGGACAGCCGGTTCGGTTTCGTTCCGACGACGGTGAGCAAAACGCTACCGGTCATGTTTCGTGGATCAGCCCTGCGATTGATCCCTTGGTCAGGACCTTGAAAGTCCGTATCGAAATCGAGAACCCCGACAAGCACTTCCGCGACAACACTTACGGACAGGGGCAAATCATTCTTCGCGAAGAACCGAAAGCCGTCGTCGTCCCTCGCGAGGTGGTCCAATCGACAAGTACCGCCCAATATGTTTTCGTCCGCGACAAGCATTGGTTTGACAAGGATTCTCCGAAGTATTTCCATGTACGACAAGTTCGTGTCGGCGGGAGAAACAACGGCCAAGTGGAACTTCTGGCCGGAGTCCTGCCCGGTGAAGTGGTCGCCGTCAAAGGAAGCAATGTTTTGCTTGCCCATCTGCTTCGCGGCAACCTTGGTGCGGGTTGCGTCGATGATTGAACCCACATGCTTCAATAAGTAGAGTGAGCCAGCGATGGATTTTCTCAACCGCGTTATCGACTTTTCGTTACATCACCGTCTTGCGGTGATTTTGGGAGTCGTCGCCGTTTGTATCGTGGGATTCTTTTCACTGCAACGCTTGGAGATTGACGCGTTTCCCGATACGACCGCCGTTCAGGTCCAGATCAATACAGCCGTTCCAGCACTTTCTCCGGAAGAAATCGAACAACAAGTTACTTTTCCCATTGAACAGGCGATCAGCGGACTTCCCGGGCTCGACGAATTACGCTCCATCTCGAAATTTGGGTATTCCCAGGTCATCGTCCTTTTCAAGGACGGCATCGACGTGTATTTTGCACGACAACTGATCAATGAACGTTTGTCTGCCGTCGATCTTCCGGAAGGAATCGCCCGACCGCAGATGGGACCCGTTGCCACGGGACTCGGCGAAGTGTTGCAGTACATTGTCATCGGGCAGGGCGTGGAACCGACCGACCTCCGCACGATCCATGATTGGAGCATCAAACCGGCGATGAGAACCGTTCCCGGTGCCGCGGAGATCAATACTTGGGGCGGATACGTCAAACAGTACCAAATCCGTCTCGACCCGAACAAACTCCTCAAGTTCGGCTTGACTTTCGATCAAATCGTTGAAGCCGTCCGGAAAAACAATCTTGGTAGCGGCGGCGGCAGCATCAGTCAGCCGGGGGGAATGTTGCTCGTTCAGGGGTTGGGAAGAACGGTCGACATCGAGCAAATCGGCAAGATCGTCATTACGACCAAACAAGGCGTTCCAATCCGAGTGTCGGACATCGGAGAAATCGAAATCGGACACGAAATCCGTCGCGGAGCCGTTACCGCCGACGGTCGGGGCGAAGTGGTCCTCGGTTTGGGATTGATGTTGATGGGGGAAAACAGCCATAATGTAGCCCACGCACTCCGGGAAAAGTTGGAATCGGTCGAAACCGGACTACCGGCCAACATGCAAATCGAAACGGTATACGACCGTACGGAATTGGTCGAGTTCGTGATTGAAACGGTTCGAAAAAACCTGTTCGAAGGAGGTTTGTTCGTTATCGCGGTTTTGTTCGCGTTTCTCGGCAACCTGCGGGCGGCGGCGATCGTCGCTTTGGCGATCCCGCTTTCGATGCTGTTCGCTTTTACGGGCATGTACCGTTTCGGCATCGCCGCCAGCCTGCTCAGTCTGGGAGCTATCGACTTCGGGCTCGTCGTCGACAGTTCCGTCGTGATGATCGAAAACTGCACACGCTGTCTCGCCCATACGGAAAACAGCAAAAAATCGCGGCTTGAAATCATCCGTGACGCCGCTGTTGAAGTGCGAAAACCGACGATGTTCGGCGAACTGATCATCATGATCGTTTACCTGCCGATTCTCACGCTTGAAGGGGTCGAAGGAAAAATGTTCCGCCCGATGGCTCTTACCGTCATCTTCGCACTCCTGGGCTCGATGATTCTTTCGCTGACGCTCATGCCGGTTTTGGCCAGCTTGTTACTCCCGAAGAAAGTCGAGGAAAAAGAACCGATCCTGATGCGGATCATGCAGGCGATCCACATTCCGATCTTGAAATTCGCGATGCACCACAAGCTGGCGATCATGGTGTTTGCCGTCAGTATTCTCATTTTGGCATTTGGAATCATTGCTCCCAACCTTGGTACGGAATTCATGCCAAGACTCTCTGAAGGCACCATAGGGATCAACGTCGTCCGACTTGCGGGTACCGATCTGGAAGAGTCGATCCGGGGCAACACCGCGATTGAAAAAGTCATTCTCGCGAATTTCCCGGACGAGGTCGAGCACGTCTGGAGCCGTGCGGGGACGCCGGAAATCAGCACCGACCCGATGGGGGTGGAGTTGACCGATATTTTTCTGCAACTGAGTCCCCGCTCGAAATGGAAAAAAGCGAAATCGCAGGCGGAATTGGCCGAGCACCTTGAACAAACACTCCGGGATATGCCGGGCCAGCGGTTCGAA
Organism: Thermoguttaceae bacterium; assembly: GCA_031556015.1. Taxonomy (GTDB): domain Bacteria; phylum Planctomycetota; class Planctomycetia; order Pirellulales; family Thermoguttaceae; genus JAVBSX01. Next base: position 3,606 of record JAVBTU010000020.1, on the reverse strand, counting down.
TTCACGCAGCCGATTGAAATGCGGATCAATGAAATGGCTTACGGTATTCGCGCCGATCTCGGTGTCAAGCTGTTCGGCGACGATTTCGAGACGTTGGTCGCCAAGGGAACGGAAATCGAACGGGTTTTGAATTCGATTGACGGAGCTGCCGATGTGAAACTCGAACAAATCACCGGACAGCCCATCCTGCAAATCAAAGTCGATCAGGATCAATTGGCACGGTATGGAGTTTCGGCGGAAAACGTTCTCGATTTGGTCGAATCCATTGGCAGCAAGCCCATCGGCGAGATCGTCGAGGGACAATTGCGTTTTCCCCTGGTCGTTCGACTGCCGGAGGAATACCGGGAGAATCCTCAAGCGGTCGGCATGATTACGGTTTCCAGTTCCGGCGGCGATCAGATTCCCCTGGAACGACTTGCTTCGGTGGAAGTCATCGAAGGCCCCTCGACGATCACGCGTGAATGGGGGCAGCGACGTATTACGATTACTTCCAATGTTCGCGGTCGCGACCTCGGCAGCTTCGTATCGGAAGCACAGAAAAAAATTGCCGAACAGGTTTCCATGCCGTCCGCCCGCTATCGGATCGAATACGGCGGTCAGTTCGAAAATCTTCAACGGGCGCAAACGAGACTCATGCTCGTGGTGCCGCTGACTTTGCTTTTGATTTTTTCGCTCCTTTATATGACATACCACAATCTCGTGGACGCTTTACGGGTGTTCACGGGAATTCCATTCGCCTGGGTCGGGGGAATTTTCGCTCTTTGGTTGCGGGAGATGCCGTTTTCCATTTCGGCGGCGGTCGGCTTTATCGCCATGTCCGGTGTCGCGGTGCTTGACGACATGATCCTGGTTTCCTATATTCGGCAACTCCGGGAAAAGGGACTGCCGCTCGAAGAAGCGGTGACGAAAGCGGCGATCACACGTTTGCGTCCGGTGTTGATGACGACGCTTGTTGCGAGCCTCGGTTTCCTGCCGATGGCGTTGAGTACCGGCGTGGGAGCCGAAGTCCAACGACCGCTTGCCACCGTCGTGATCGGCGGCGTCATCGGAGCGATGATCATGTCGCTTTTGGTTTTACGTGTTCTTTACATGATTTTCAATACTCCGGTCGCCAAGCGGGAAAAAGAGGATAACACAACCGTTGCCGAACCGGTGGAACACCTGTTACGGGAGAAAAACGAATGAGAATAACAATATCATTGGCTTCGCTGCTCTTGCTTCTTTGTTTCGCGGTTTCAGGTTGCGGAAAAAGTGAATCGACGACACCCAAAACCGGACAAGCGTCGGACGAGAAGACCGTTAAAGTCAACGAGGATTGGTGCGTCGAGCATGGCATCCCGGAATCGGTTTGTACTCTATGCGATAACAAGGTTGCCGCCGAGTACAAAAAGAAAGGCGATTGGTGCAAGGAGCACGACCGGGCGAAATCGCAGTGTTTTCTCTGCCACCCGGAATTGGAAGAAAAATTCGCCGCCCAATACGAGACCAAATACGGCCATAAACCGCCCAAAATTCAGTAAAATACTTCTTGTGCAATTGGTAACCCATGAAAGGAAGGCCCAAAGACGTCGGTAAGAATCACGAGAGCATTCAATGAACCGAAGCGGTTGAGTCCGAAATTGGGATAGCGGAAATGAAACAAATGACAACCGGCGTGAGTGGTCCCGTTCATGAGTATTCACTGGTCGTTCAGAAGAGCGACATCGACGAATACCGACACGCCAATAATATATCATACATCCGCTGGATGCAGGAAACGGGCTTCGATCATATTGCCGCGCGGGGATGGTCGGCGGAGAAATTGCTGGCTCTCAATCTCGGAATCATCGCCCGGAGCCATTATGTCGAATACGTCAAACCGGCGTATGAAGGGGATTCGCTTACGGTTCAGACATGGATTGAAGATTGGAGCAAAGTCAGGTCGTTACGAAAATACCGCTTCATTCGCCCCGTCGATTCCGAGTTAATCGCCACGGCGGAAGCCCGTATTCACGTCCGCGCTGTTCGATGCCGTAATGAGCCGCCTCTTTACACACACGCATACGCCTCGCACAAAAAATATGGCTCCATCGAAATCACCTATGGGTCGTTTACACAATTTGTTCCAAAAAACAATACACGTTCTTGTCGTGGAGGATAACCGAGTCAATCAAATCGTCGCGAAAAACATGATCGCCGAAACGGGTTCGACCTGCGACATTGCCAACAACGGGCGGGAAGCCTGCGACGCTGTGCGGAACGGTAAGTATGACGTGATTCTGATGGACTGCCAGATGCCGGAAATGGACGGTTACGAGGCGACGGATTTAATACGCAAATGGGAGCGGGGACAGGGAAAGAAGCGTATCCCGATTATCGCCTTGACGGCGAATGCGACGAAGGAAGACGTTCAAAAATGCCTTGACGCGGGCATGGACGCCTATTGCAGTAAACCGATCAATCCGCAGACGCTGTTCGAAACGATCAACGAACTGGTATGAGGGATATGAATTTGCCACGCTTGGTTTGGCGTCGGATTAACCAGTTGACGCAAAACCTCAAGAAACACATTTATTGTGCGTTTTTTGGGTTATTTTTTGACACACCTTGATTTGTGAACTATCCTTGAAGGTATCGCTTGACTACGGGCCGGATTATTCGTGTTTCACCATGACTACTGCGGCCATATTCACAAATGTGCCATTGCGATTCTAAATACGATTCTCCCAACTTCCCCCGCCTTTAAGGTCAAAAGCTCCCTGCGCGTCGGCTAAAACAAAAGAAAACGCACCCATGTTGAACAACTTGAAAATCGGAACGAAGCTTAAATCCGGCTTTGTCATTATCCTCCTTCTCCTGTTGGCTATCGGCCTGACCGGTTATTTTGCGATACGCTCCAGCGGCAAGATGATCACCCGTGCCGTCGGGATGGAGGAACTCGTCAATCAAGGCACTGAGATCAAAGTCGAGACGTTGCTCGCTCAACTGGCCGCCGCTAAAGGGGAATTGACCCGCGAAAACGAATACGAAAAAGAGGGCGATAAAGCTGTCGACCGGGTCCGGACGATCCTTAAAGGTATGGAGGGTAAACTGGATGCCGAAAGCAAGAAACAAGTCGATCTTTTATTGATCAAGTTTCAAGCCTATTCTGATGCCGATTCTTCGTGGTATCGAAAGGAAGAAATTCGCGATCAAAAATTCGAAGAACTGGTTAAACTCGCGAACGATTCGATCGGTGAAATCACCAAGCTGCATGAGGCGAATGAAAAAGCGATGCGGGATGAAGCACTCCAGCATGAAGGGGGTGAGTTCTTCTCGAAAAAACGGGTCATTCTGAAAGGGGATATCGAAGGATGCTTGACGGAAATGCAAACCATTCGTCGTCAGTACTACCAGTGGTACTGCGAGCCCAGCGACGAGAAAAAGACCGGATACTACCAACAAATCAAACAGGGGTTCCAAGATGTCAAGAAGTCGCTTGAAAACCTTGCCGGTCAATTGACGACCGACGTGGGCAAAGCGGCTTGTCAACAAACGCAAAAGAATCTGGTAGGCTGGGAAGCGAATCTCGACGCGAATCTGGTGCTGCTCAAGTGCAGCGGGTCATCAAGGTGATCGACGACATCG
>JAVBTU010000003.1:0-8934 GCA_031556015.1 Thermoguttaceae bacterium | reverse complement strand
GGATGTTGCGATGCGGGGACGCGGAGTACCGGCCAAAAAGGATTTTGGGGTATGGGGTGATCCTCTTTGTGTTTGTCGCGGCGATGTTTCCCTGGTGGGCTCGGAATTACCAACTTTGCGGGCGGTTCGTCGCGACTTCACTCCAGATGGGGCCGAGTTTGTACGACGGACTCAATCCGCTGGCCGACGGAAGCAGCCGCATGGATTTCGTCGATCGGTTTCGGGAAAAAGAGCCGTTCGATCCGCGAAACACTTACGAATACCGCGTCGATCAGCGGATGAAGCAAGCGGCGATTCATTGGGCTTGGCAAAATCCGGGCCGTGTCCTTGAGTTGGCCGGGATCAAGTTCGTTCGGTTCTGGAATTTTTGGCCGAACGAGCCGTCTTTCTCGTCCCTTCCGATCCGGGTGTTGATTTTCGCGACTTACGTTCCCGTCCTGCTTTGTGCGATCGGGGGGATTCTTTCGACTTGGAAACGCGGCTTTTCCTTTTGGCTCTGTTGGATTCCGGCGGTCTATTTCACATTGCTGCATCTGATTTTCGTCAGTTCGCTTCGGTACCGAATTCCGCCGATGCTCCTTTTGACGGCCCTCGCGGCGGGCTTTCTTTTTCGAACGCGAAACGGTCGAAATCGCTCTTGACGAATCGTCGCGTTTTTCTTATGGTTCGCCAAACGCTCGCCGTCGCTCGGCGCCGGTGGTGCTTAAACCTATGAATACGGCTCAACGGGTCCATTTGCGATGATCTTTTCGAAAAAAACCTTGACGTTCCTGGTCTTACTGCTTGTCCTCGCGAGCGGCTGCAATCGTTTGTCGACCCCTTGGGGGGCGGGGAAGGCGAAGAAGAAAAAGACTCCGGCGAAGAATCCGTACCGTGTTTCCTACGTCCGGGATTACGCGTATCCGTACAATATGCACCTGGTCGCGATCGAGGGATTCGGGTTGGTCTGCGGGCTTCGCGGAAACGGGGCCCCGGAACCGCCGGGAACGGATCGGGATATGATTCTCCGGGATCTTCAAAAAGCGAACGTCGACCGTCCCAACGAACTGCTCGACTCCCTGGATACCGCAGTCGTCCGGCTCTCCGCGACACTGCTACCCGGCGTCCTGCAGGGAGATCGTTTCGACGTGACGGTGAACGTGAAACCCGGCAGTGAGGTCAAAAGTCTGCGCGGAGGGTACCTGTTTCGCACGACGCTCAAGGAAATGGGGGTGGAGCTGAGTACGAACGCACTCAGACAAGGGACGCCCTTGGGTGACGTGGGAGGACCGGTCATGCTCAGCCCCTCGATCGGTTCGCAGTCGAATCCGATGGAACTGACCTACGGAAAAATTCTCGGCGGAGGAGTCGCGAGAAAAGATCGACCGCTCTACCTGACGATGAAGGAAGAGCATGTTTCGGAGTACAATACGAAACGAATCGCCGACCAGATCAACAAGCGGTTTTACACCAAACTGGGCGGAAAAACCGAAGGGGTCGCCAAAGCGAAAACGGACACCGTCGTCGAGCTGCGGGTTCATCCGACCTACAAGGACAACATGGAGCGGTACATGCAGGTGCTGCTGTCCGTCGTCTGTTACGAAACGAACGAACAGCGTGCCAAGCGGCTCGACGAATTGAAGCGTGCGATTCGAGATCCCAAAACGGCGCAGGATGCCGCTTTGAAGCTCGAAGCGCTCGGTAAACCGGGCATCGAAACGCTTGTGACCGGAATGAAAAGTTCGAACCCGGAAATCCGGTTTTATTGCGCCGAATCGCTCGCCTATCTCGACGTCGTCCAGGCGGTCAAACCGCTTGCGGAAATCGCGAGAACGGAACCGGCATTCCGCATTCGGGCGCTCGGGGCGCTCAGCTCGATGAAGAGCGACCTGGAAGCGGAATCCGTACTCCGGGACATGCTCAACGAAAACAGCGCCGAGACGCGATATGGGGCGTTTCGGGCGCTTTGGCTGCGGAATCCGTACGATTTGGCGATTCGCGGCGAAACGCTCGGCTCTCTTGAAGGAGCGTCTCAATTCAATTACCACGTCCTGAATACCACCGGCGCCCCGATGATTCACGCGACTTACAGCAAGCACCCGGAACTGGTTCTATTCGGAAGCGACATCCATTTGATGCCGAACTTCATCCTTGACGCCGGAACATCCATTTTGGTCACTTGTACCAACGGAACCGACGAAGTCAAAGTGAGCCGGCTCGGTTCGATTCAAAGCCGAATGGTCACAACGCGTTTGGACGAGATCGTCAAGGCGATCGTCGATTTGGGGGGAACCTATCCGGACGTCGTGCAGATGCTCCTGGAAGCGCAGGCCCAAAAGGCGTTGCCGTGCAAGGTGGAAATCGACAAACTCCCGCAGGGCGGACGCCTTTACACGCGAACCGTCGAGGAGGACGTGGTCGAGGAAGAAAAGAAAAAAACGTTCTGGAACCGACTCAACCCGAACACGTGGATCGATGAAGGAAACGAGGCGGCCCCCTCCAGCGCGGACTGGAAGGAATGACGCGCGAGGCGGCGATCACGTCTCTTCAACGATCGCGGGATTTACACCTTCTTCTCCATCACCAATCTCGCGAAGTGTTCAAAGGAGCGGTCGTAAGTCGCTTCCCCTTCGGCGGAAAAAACGCAACCGGGAAGCTGACGATTCTTCAAGTGGTGCATGATGCAATCGCAACACACGCCCCGCCGCGAGCAGGAGGTGTAAGTGCAAGTACAATTCTTCAGGTTCGTAGTCTTTTTGCAGTCCATGATGTGTTTGGAGTAAAAATGCGCGTTTCCATTGATCCATAGGGAATCTCTGCCATAATAGCTGTCATTCAACGCCGTTAAGTTTTTTATGGAGTGTGGGCGCCTCGCCCGCACTTGAATATCCCGGTCTTTCGCCTCCCCCGCGAAGCGGTGTTAAGCCCGGAAATCGGTTCCCGACTTCCCACTGGCGGGCGTGGCGCCCGCACTCCAAGAGAAAAAATCGCTAAACGGCGTTGGCTGTCATTATATCATACGCGTTTACCCCGGGGCCTGCCCCGGGCTGAATGAATTTCCACTCATGGAAAACATCGATTTCGTTGCCGACCTGATCGTGATTATCATTGCCGGACTGTTCGGCGGGATTCTCGCGCGGGCTTTCCGACAGCCGTTGATTCTCGGCTATATCGTCGCGGGAATCCTCGTCGGACCGAATACGGGAGGGTACGTCGTCAAGGATGTACAGCAGATTCAAATCCTCGCCGAAATCGGCGTCGCGCTGCTGCTGTTTACGCTCGGCGTCGAATTTTCGATCCAGGAACTCAAGCCGATCGGGAAAATCGCCGGATTCGGGGCGGTGATCCAAGTCGCGTTGACGCTCCTGCTCGGTTTTCTTCTCGGTCGGTTTTTTCAGTGGAATACACTCGCCAGTTTCTGTCTCGCGATTTCCATCATCTCTTCCAGCACGGCGGTGATTCTCAAATCGCTCGTCACGACCGGGCACGTGTCCGCGTTGTCGGGCCGCGTCACGCTCGGCATGTCGATCGTCCAGGACGTGATGGTCCTGCCGTTGATGATCGTCCTGATCGGATTCAAGGGCATGGACGATGGGGCGTCACTGCTCGGATTCATGCAGCCGATCTTCATGGTCGCTTTGTTCGTCGGACTGATGGTCCTGTTCGGCAGTCGCGTCATTCCGGCGTTTTTGAAATTCGTCGCAAGCTGGAAGTCGCAGGAGATTTTCCTGCTGTCCGTGATCGTCGTCAGTTTGGGAATCGGCTACGTCTCTTACAAATTCGGCTTGTCGCGTTCGTTCGGGGCGTGCGTCGCCGGGCGGGTACTCGCCGGCTCCGACTACGCGCACAAGGCATTGAGCGAAATGACGCCGGTCCGCGACATTTTCGCGCTGCTGTTTTTCGTGTCGGTCGGAATGCTTTTGGATCCGATGTTCATCGTCGCGCATTTCGGGACGATTCTCGTGCTGGTTTCCGTCGCCTGTTTGGGACGCGGTATCATTCTCGCGGTTTTGACCTGGAGCTTCGGGTATCGCAACGTGATTCCTTACGCCGCCCTGCTCGGAATGCTCCCGATTTCCGAAATCGGGTTCGTCGTGATCAGTTCCTCGCTCCAGAACGGCATCATCACGGAAACGGAATACTCGTACATTCTGAACATGATCGTCGTTTCGATGCTGGTCGGCCCGCCGATTTCGCTGTTGACCGCTCCGGTGTATCGCTTCTCGCAAAAATGGTTCAGCCGGAACCGCCATGCGACGATCACGGTCTCCGAAACGAAATTGACCGACCACGTGATCATCGCCGGGGGGCGTTATTTGGCTCGGTATATCGGCCGTGCGCTCTCCGAGCTGGGGATTCCCTACGTCATCATCGAACCGAACCACCAGATGTTCGTCTTCGCGCAGATGGAAAAACTGAACGTCCTGTTCGGTGAACCGCACCAGCGTTTGATCTTACAGGCCGCGGGGATCGATTCGGCAAAAACGGTACTCGTTACGGCGAAAAACCGTAACACCATTCGGGCGATCGTCGAAGCGGCACAGGAAACCCGGCCCGACGTCCCTTTCATCGTCCAGTATGAAGGTTACGACGGCGCCGAACTGCTCGACGAACTGCGGCTCGACGGCTTCATTCAGCCGGAACACCAGGTCGGCATCGAAATGCTTCGGCAATCGTTCGTGCGACTCGGAATCGACGAAAAGCGAATCGACGAATATCTTGAGCAGATCCGCACCCGGCTGCTGCACCGTCCCCGCGCGACTCGTTAGCCGGGTCGGCCGTGAACCGCTGCCGCAACACCTCGTTGGGCGAATTGTGCAAACGACCAAATTTACAACCGGTTTTCGACTTTTGTCGTTCACCACTTCCCGCGACAGGGCTCTTTTGGTATGATCGGGGCGATTCTTTCTTTAACCTTGTCGCCTTGATCGGTTATGTCCAGCACTTTCACGAGAAACGAAACGCCGATCCGGATCGAAGGAGCCCGGGTCCATAATCTGCGCAATGTCAGCCTCGATATTCCGCGGAACCAACTCGTCGTGATTACCGGCCTGAGCGGGTCCGGGAAAAGTACGCTCGCCCTGGACACGATCTTCGCCGAAGGTCAACGCCAATATATCGAGTCGCTTTCCGTCTACCCGCGACAGATACTCCACCAGATGGAACGCCCGGAAGTCGACCCGATTCGCGGACTTCAGCCGCCCAACTCCATCGCCCAAAAAAGCGGGACACAGAATCCCCGCAGTACCGTCGCGACGATCACCGAAGTCTACGATTACCTGCGGCTCCTTTTCGCCCGGGTCGGCGATCCGCACTGCTATCGTTGCGGACGTCCGATCAAACCGCAGTCGCCGGAGCAAATTCTCGAAGAAATCCTCCGGTTTCCCGAAAACACACGGCTGATGATCCTTGCCCCGGTCGTTCGAGGAAAAAAAGGACAGCATAAAGACCAAATTCGCAAAATTATCAAAGCCGGATTCGTTCGAGCCCGGGTTGACGGGGCTTTGGTCGATCTGGACCAACTCGGCGAGCTTGATCCAAACAAACGGCATGAAATCGAAGCGGTGATCGACCGAATCGTCCTCAAAGACGGGATTCAATCGCGACTTTCCGAATCGCTGAAACTTGCCCTTTCCCTCGGCGAAGGAACTCTGATCTGCGTTTACGAAAAAGAGCGGGTTTCCAACCCGGACGGAACGACACGGAGCGTTTGGAAAGACATGCTGTTCAGTTCGCTCCATTCGTGTCCGAAATGCAAGATCAACTTCGCCGAAATCGAGCCGCGAACGTTCAGCTTCAACAGCCCCTACGGAATCTGCCCCGAATGTCAGGGAATGGGAGTTCAAAAGGAATTCGACCGCGAACTCGTTTTTCCCGACCCGATTCTTTCGTTCAAAAACAGCGCGATTGCCCCATGGAATCTGCTCTCCGAAGCATCGCAAAAAATGATCCGCACGGAGCTGGAGAAATTTTTTGGGAAATTGGTCGATCTGGAAAAAAGTGAAGCGTTGCCTTACGATCCGCCGCTTTCGTACACGGCTCAGCTCGCGAAGCTGAAATCCCCCAGCCGGGCGAAAAAAGTCGAAGTCTTTTATCGGACGCCGCTTTGTGATTTCGACGAAAAACTTCTACGGGTTCTCTTCTACGGCGAAAACTACAAACTCGAACGCATGCCCGAAGTCGACGAAACGGCGATTCCCGAGGATCCGAATGCGTTTCCCGGCATTTTGCCGCTTCTGGAACGAATTTACGAACAGGCGGCCGGTAAAAAGGAAAAGGACGCGTTCGTGCCGTATCGCAGTGAAGTGCTCTGTCCCGATTGCGGAGGAAGTCGACTCCGACCGGAAGCACGAAGCGTAACCGTCGGCAAACGGCGCATTTACGAGGTCTGCGAGTTGACGATCGACGCGGCTTTGGCGTATTTTCGGGAACTCGAATTCGCGCCCGCCGCAAAACAGATCGCGACTCCGATTATCGAACAAATCGTGCAGCGAATCGATTTCATGCACCGGATCGGCTTGGATTATCTAACGCTTGACCGCCCCGGTCAAACGCTCAGCGGCGGCGAATTGCAGCGGGTCCGGCTCGCAAGCGGCTTGGGGAGTGGGTTGGTCGGCGTCTGTTACATTTTGGACGAACCGTCGATCGGTTTGCATCCGCGGGACAACAGCCGTTTGATCGACGCGATGCGGCTGTTGCAGTCGCAGGGAAATTCCGTGCTGGTCGTGGAACACGACGAAGCGATCATGCGACAGGCGGACTGGATCGTCGACATGGGGCCCGGCGCGGGAAAGCTCGGCGGACAGATCATGGCACAAGGAACGCCGGAGCAGGTTCAAGCCGCTCCCGATTCCATGACCGGACGATACCTCGCGGGGACCGAGTCGATACCCGTTCCGAAAAACCGCCGTAAAGCGAGCAAAACGAAATCGATCACATTGGAAGGAGCGACGACCAACAACCTCAAGGACATCACGGTTTCTTTTCCGCTGGGAACGTTTATTTGCGTAACAGGCGTGAGCGGCAGCGGCAAGAGTTCGCTGCTTAACGAAACACTGGTTCCGGCGATCATCCGTCGTTTGGGGGGAACCGCTCCCACACCGGGGCCGCACAAGGGACTCAAGGGGGTGAAGATCGAAAAATTGATCCAAATCGACCAAACTCCGATCGGTCGCTCGCCGCGAAGCAATCCGGCGACCTACTGCGGCGTGTTCGACGAAATTCGAAAAGTGTTCGCGTCGACGAAAGACGCCCGACGATTCGGATACAAGTCGGGCCGGTTCAGTTTCAACATCGTTGGCGGTCGCTGCGAAGAGTGCCAAGGGCAGGGGATGCAGAAAATCGAGATGCACTTCCTCCCCGATTTGTACGCTTTATGCCCGATCTGTTCCGGAAAACGATTCAACCGGCAGACGCTCTCGATTTTGTACAAAGAGAAATCGATTGCCGACGTGCTCGACATGCAGATCGACGACGCGGCGGTCTTTTTCGAGAATTACCCGACGGTCGTTCGGCAACTTGACAGTCTCAAGCGGGTCGGACTCGGCTATTTGACGCTCGGCCAGTCGTCGACGACGCTTTCCGGCGGCGAAGCGCAGCGGATCAAATTGGCGACGGAACTCGCCAGGGTCGAAACGGGTAATACGCTTTATGTTTTGGACGAACCGACTTCGGGGCTCCATGCGCATGATATCAAAAAATTCCTGGAAGTCGTCTCGGAACTTGTCGACCACGGCAACACGGTGATCGTGATCGAACACAATCTCGACGTGATTAAGTGTGCCGATTGGATCATTGACCTCGGTCCGGAAGGGGGCGAAGGGGGCGGACAACTGCTGTTCGCCGGTACCCCGGAAAAACTCGCCCAGTGCGCCGGGAATTCGACCGGCGTATTCTTGAAACGGATGTTCCAGAAATAGCCGAGGTGAAAACGGCCGTATCTCTTTGATTTATACGACCTTACCGCTTACTATGTGCGCGGCTCTGATTAATGCAAGGTCAATCCATATCCACAACTCATGAGACTTTTCTACGATTCGTATCGTCCTTAAAAAGTCCAAAATATTTCGAAAAACGTCGATTTTGCTATTGAAAGTACGATTCGAATCGTATATCATTCGTGCAACATTTCACCTCACAAACGCGGGGCAAGCCCCGCCGCTCACGGAAACGCACGAAAATGTCGCAATTTTATTATCGGGAAGATTTTCCCAAACCGTCCGAAGGGGAGCTGCGTGTGCTCCAGGTGCTTTGGAAAAACGGGCCTTCGACGGTTCGGGCCGTTTACGAGCAACTGAAAGCGGCGTCGTCCGTCGGATACACGACGACGCTCAAAGTCATGCAAGTGATGCACGAAAAAGGGCTCGTCCTCCGGGACCAGTCGTCGCGGTCCCACATTTACGCCGCGGCGATCGATTGCCGGTCCGTGCAGCAGCGGTTTCTCGACGACCTGATCACGACCGTGTTCGACGGGTCCAAAGAGCGTCTGGTCGTGCAAATGCTTGAAGGAGCGAAATCGACGCCCGAGGAGCTTGAGGAAATCCGCGAACTGATGGACAAATACGCCGGCTCAACGCCGAAAAAGGAGGGCCGATGATGATCACTCCATTGTTGGAATCTCCGATCTTGCAACGGCTTTCCTGGGGACTGATCCATTCGCTGTGGGAAATCGCGATCCTCGCCGTGCTTTACGGGCTCGTCGTCGCTTTCCTGCCCGCCGCGATGATGAAAGTCCGATATCTCGTCGGCTGCGCGGTCCTCACGGCGATGCTGCTGTTGCCTGTTTTGACGATCACGATGATCGAACCGATTACGTTCCCGAAAGCGTCGAAATATGAACCGTCTCCGTTAGCGCCGGGGCGTGCCCCGGGCGAGGGCGGTGTGGTCATGGCACCACCCCAGGTTTTTGCGGAGCCCCGGCCGGGTGGCAGCGACAATGTGTTTGGAGGGGGGGAG
>JAVBTU010000440.1:0-4654 GCA_031556015.1 Thermoguttaceae bacterium | reverse complement strand
CGGAACGACGGCGTTGAGCGGTCCGTAAAGCAGATGCCGGGCTCCGAGCCGACCGAGCGTCCAAATCATGGCGTCATAAACGGGATCCATCCGTTTTTTAAGCACAAGTTCACAAATCATGTCCCCCAGTTCGATTTTCGTCGCAACGGCGAGGTGTTCCATCGAACCGATCATGCGCCAGATTTCCGCCCCTTCCTGCGACGTCAGATCGAGATCGCAACCGCGGCCGCGTCCGTCGATCAACTGCTTGTAAAGCGCACGGACATTGCCGAGGATCGGCTCGCAAAGGGACTGCTGTTGCCCGACGGTCAGCCCGCCGGAAATCCGCCGCAAAAGCACCCACCACTGAACGCTGACCGCCGGAGATTTGTGGACGAGCGTTCCCTGGAGCGTTTTCCAAAGCCGGTCGATTCGATAATCGTCCATCGCGAAGCCGAAGCCGGGTCGATAAGCGTACCCGAGAAGGTTCAACCAGCGGGCTTCATGTTCGGCGCTTAATTTGCGTCCGGATTCCAAATCCATCAAACACTCCCCGATCCTGCGCAACAGCGACGTCGGCCAATCGTCGCGCTCCATCGGGGCGACTTCGAGGAGTTTGCGGATCAATTGAGAAGGAGGGGAGACAGCAGACGGCAGACGGCAGACGGCGGAAATATAAATTGCTGACTTCTCTCCTCTGCCCCCTTCTCCTCCCCTGCCGTCTGCCGTCTGCCGTCTGCCGTCTTCTCCGTACGTACCCGCTAACACATTTTTCATTTCCTCCCACGTCGATTCGTCGAGGAATCCGTCCTGTTCGGCGTCGCTTTCGTGGGCGTCGCGGTCGGTTTGCGTGGTGCTGCGGACGTCGAATTCGAGTCGCCAGTTCAGCGGCTTACGCGACGTCGCCCGCTCCGGAATCTCTTCGACGGCCAGCTCCAACGTCCCGATTTCGGTCAGTTTGCCGAGAATCCGCACGTGAATCATCTCCTGTTTTTTGCGGCGCGATTTCAAAACGGTCCGAATCGGCGGGAGCGCGGTCAATTGCTCCGGTTCGATTTCAAGCGTTTCGCCCGGCTGGTCCGTGAGCCGCAAGCTCGAAACGTAAAGCGGAAACGAAATCGGCGTCCCGATCCGCAGCTCGAATCGGGGCTGATCCAAAACGATTTCGTGGTCCGGCTCCGTACTGGCCGGGAGAAGACAAACGGCCCGAACCGAACGGTCGTCGGGGTTTTCGACGCCGATGTAATACGTTCGCGCAAGAGACGCGTTGATTCGCTCACCGGTTCCGCGCCGGACCATTCCGTAATACGCCGCCCCCCGCGCGACGGCAAGGTAAAGCTGCGGATTTTCGAGAATTTTCGGCGACCAGATTTTCGTTTGCGGATCACGATCGGGCGGGTTGAACCAATCTTCGAGCACGGAAACCAAACGCTGCTTCAGCGCCGCCGCTTCGAATACGCCGCCGTTGAACAAAATCATATCGGGACGGGCGGGGTCGTGTTCATTCGAGGGGGAGTGGACCGATTCGGTGGGGAACGCGGGGCAAGCCCCGCCGCTAACGGGGGTGGGTTCTTCTCCGGAATGGCGGTGGACGGATAAAAATTGCGCCAAATGCCGTGTGATCGCGGCGTCGGAAGCGAACGGTAAACCGAACTCGCGAAATCCGCTTGCCGATTTCGCCGGTTTCGAGTCGAGCGCGACTTGCGGCAAAAATCCTTCGACGAGCAGATCGTGAACTTCCTGTCGCGTAATTTCAATCTGTACGCTCCCGCCGATCAGCTTCGAGCCGAAGCCCGGCAAATGAAGCGTCGTCAATCCGGGCGGCTGGGCCGCCGGCCAAAACGAGCTTCCGCTCGGAGAAGTGTTCGCTTCCGTTGGGCGCTTACTCTGCGAAAAAGATTCACAAGACCCAATGCCAGCGCCAAGCATCAACTCTTTCACTTGACAGCAAAGCCGAACCAGAACGAACCACAGCCGGGCCGGGAGCTTCGTTCCCCCTTCGGTTTCGTCGTTTTTCGGAATCCGCTGCTCCTGGACCAACCGTTTTTGCAGATGATGAGCGAGCGTGAAGTCGAAATTATCGCCGCCGAGAATCAAATGCTCGCCGACCGCGACCCGATGGAAGCGGAGTTTGCCGTCCTCGGCGGTTTTGACACGGATCAGCGTCAAGTCGGTCGTTCCGCCGCCGATATCGCAAACGAGTATCTTTTGGCCGGGATGGATTTCCGATTCGGCCCGATGGTCGTGAATCCAGGCGTAGAACGCCGCTTGCGGTTCTTCCAGGAGCACGATTTTCGGCAGTCCGGCCGATTTCGCGGCGGAAATCGTCAACTCCCGCGCAACTTCGTCGAACGACGCCGGCAAGGTGAGAACAATGTCCTGCCGGGCGAGCGGCTCCTGCGGATGAGCGGCGTCCCAAACGGTTCGGATATGCTCCAGATACCGGGAACTGACATCGACGGGCGAAAGTTTTTCGACATTCTCCGCCCCATGCCATGGAAGAAGCGGAGCGGTTCGGTCGACCCCGGAATGGGACAACCACGATTTTGCCGAGGAAACGAGCCGACCGGGCACTTTCGCGCCGTGGTCCCGGGCAAAAGCGCCGACGAGAAACCGTCCCGATTTTTTATGACCGGTTTTTTTCTGCTTCGGGATCTGGTCGACGAACTCCTCGTCGGTCGGTTGATAATGGAACGACGGGAGCGTGTCCCGCGATTCGAGCAAATCCGGGGCGACAAGTTGTGGAATGCGGAACGTCAGGATTTGGGACGGATTTTCTTCCGTATCGACAAAGCAAACGGCGCAATTGGTCGTTCCCAAGTCGATTCCAACGACATACCGGGCGGGAAGGGAAGATTCGGATTTCAGCACGATTCGGGGCGAATGAAACGAGGTCTGAACCGATTGGGGTCCGGTTTCCCGAAATTTCCCTCACGAAGCCAAACGTAACCGGTTCATTGACGTCTGAAATTATAAACGATTTCCCATAAAACGCGAGCGGCCCGCCCGTCCTGTTCAAACGCGTTTTCTGTCCATTTTGACCTTTTTGAGGGCAAAAGCTTGAATTTCGCCGACCAAATGTTCGGGAACCCGCATCGCTTTCGTTTTACAACCGTATTTTCCGCTCCCCACAGGGCGACCGGCTCCCCGACGCACCCCACCATGAGGAGTCGACTTTTGAGTAACTTTCGTACCTGATTTCGCGGTTTGTGTTCGCGCCATGATAGATCTCCATTGAAAAAGTGATAGGCCTCTCTGGAAATAGTACGCAATCGCATGAGAAAAGGCAAGGAAAAAATGTCCGAAAAAACTTTCCATTGCTGCAAAAAGTTCCCGCACGGCTCTTGAAAACCCCGTTTCGATGAATTATCGTGGTCCGTTTGCAGGTGATTTTTCAAGTCTGCGCACCAAATTATCCGTTCCCCATTTTTTTGAAGACAAAACTCGCCATGAAAACCTACCTGGCCATTGACATGGGCGCTTCCAGCGGGCGTCACATTCTCGGACACTTCGACGGTTCCCGCATCAGATTGGAAGAGGTCTATCGCTTTGAGAATGGTCCCTGCGAACTGAGCGGAAATCTCTATTGGAACCTTCCCGGCCTTTGGACTCACGTCCTCGCCGGTTTGCGCGCCGCGAGGGAGCGTTGTTCCGGAACGATCGGGAGCGTCGGCGTCGATACTTGGGGAGTGGATTACGCCCTGCTCGGTCGCGGCGACGTGCTGCTAGGGAATCCTTACGCTTACCGGGACCCTAGAACCGATGGAGCGATGGAAAAAGCGTTCCAGGAGGTTTCCCGGAACGAAATCTTCCGGCAAAGCGGCCTACAATTCATGCAGTTTAACACGCTTTACCAGTTTCTCGCGATGAAATGGTCGAATTCGCCGCTTTTGGAAGTCGCCGAATCATTCCTGATGATTCCCGACCTGTTCCACTGGCTTCTTTCCGGCGTGAAGAGCAACGAATTCACCAACGCGACAACCACGCAGTTTTACGATCCGATTCGAGGCGATTGGGCGAAACCGCTCTTGGAGTCGTTCGGACTCCCGACGCATCTTCTGGGAAAAATCTCGCCGCCGGGAACCGTACTCGGGCCGCTTCGCAAAGCCGTGGAAAAGGAAACCGGATTGGCGAATCTGAATGTCGTTCTGCCCGGAACGCACGACACGGCCAGCGCCGTGATGTCCGTTCCGACCGAAAGCGCGACCGGACGGACCGATTGGGCGTATATCAGCTTGGGGACCTGGGCTCTGATGGGACTGGAATCGCCGAAGCCGGTCGTCGATGAAACCGTGTCCGGGTTCAACTTCACGAACGAAGGAGGAGTCGGCGGGACGATGCGTCTTTTGAAAAACATCTGCGGACTCTGGTTGATTCAGGAATGTCGCCGGACTTGGATTCAGCAGGGGAAAAAGAATTCGTCCGGAATTCCGTGGGACTGGGAGGATCTGAACTGGATGTGTGCGGCCGCACACCCGCTCAACTCGTTTATCGACCCGGACGCAAGGGAATTTCTCGGCCCGACCGATATGCCGGAAGCGATTCGGCAATTCTGCAAAAAGACCGGCCAAAAGATCCCGGAAAACGAGGGAGCCGTTCTTCGCTGCGCGTTGGACAGTATCGCGATGAAATTCCGGCAGGTTCTGGAAATGTGCGAAAAGATCGGCGGCAACCA
>JAVBTU010000081.1:0-8403 GCA_031556015.1 Thermoguttaceae bacterium | reverse complement strand
CGGTTGCGGTTTTTGATCCGCTTGGAGCGAAAATCGACTCAGCCCCTTGTTCGGCAGCACGTCACGAACCGTGAGTCGTTTACGAAACAACGTTTCCTCACGCCGACCGAGTGAACTGTCCGCCGGTATCATCTCCGGTTTGGACACCCACAATGAAACAATCGCGTCACTCTCAGCACCCTTTTCCCCCTTTCCCGTTTTCCCGTTTTCCCTTATATCCAACATCTCCGCGAGTTCTCGATTGATCACGATTTCGTCGCGACCCCACTTCGACGGCTCGTTTCCGTGCGCGGAAAAGAGTTGCCAGAATTCGTCGCTGCAACCGAGGAGCGTGACGCCGGCGGTTTGATCATCGAATTTCATCCCCACCGGGAGCATGATCAATCCGGCGGCGTCAAATACGCTTTGGGGATCATTTTGAATGTTTCGCGGAATCTCTTCGCGGACGAAATTGTCTCCAGTCATGACGTAATCAATCGGTCCGAGCCGGTCGAGCGTCAGGTCCCGGAGCGAACCTCGCATGGAATCACCGACCAAAAGCGCTCCCGTAAGCACGGCCGCTGCGATCACAACTCCCAGCGCCACCGCGAGTTGCATCGGGAGGTCGAAACGAATCGAATGAAAGACGAAACGGGTGGGAAGGGAAAAAGGGAAAAAGAGAAAAGGGGAAAAGGGATTCGTCCTTTGACTTACATTCTCCGGTTTGTATTCCTTGGACATCTGATTTTAATATTGCTATTTGATATTTGATATTTGAACCGGATCTCGTTCGCGCGTTGACACCCGACAGCGAATGTTCGGAAATTGCTCCGAAATTCGTTCGGCAAGTCGTTCCATGGCGAAGCGTTCGCTGGCGTAATGGCCGGGAAGGATCAGGGAAATACCGAGGGCTTGCGCTTCCAAACAGGTGTGAAACCGTGTTTCTCCGACGAGCAGCACGTCGGCGGATTCTTTCGAGGCTTGTTCGAGAAATTCGCCCGCCGCACCGCAGCCGATCGCGACGGAAGACACCATCGCTTTGCCGGAATCGACGAATTGCACCGATTTCAAGTGCAGAGCGACTCGCGTCTTTTCCACCAGATCCCCAAATGAAACCGGGGTGTCATAGAAACCGATTCGGCCGGAAGTTTCGTGGAGCGGTTCGATGCGTGTCAGTCCGAGCCTCTCCGCGAGCTGTTGATTGATTCCCGTTTCGGCGTTGTCGTGAGCGGTATGAGGACTGTAGACGGCGATCTGCGCCCCGATCAGTTCCCAAAGCATCCTGCCGCCGGGCGTGTCGGTCGTGATCCGTTTGACGGCGTGAAACGGAAACGGATGATGCGACACGATCAGGTCGACTTTATCCCCAATCGCCTCGGCGACGACGTCCGGCGTCACGGTCAGACAGGTCAGCACGTTTCGGAGCGGTCTCCGGAAATCGCCGAGCAGCAGCCCGACATTGTCCCACGTTTCGGCCAGTTCCAAAGGAAATTGCGATTCGAGCCAGGGCAAAAGTGATTCCATGAAGTCAATCGGTCGGGTTCGAGGATTTCGGACGCAACAACAGGAGCAGCATGGCGCCGAAAAGGAGCGACACCATCGTGGGTAGCGACGAAACGAGCGGGATGTGGATTTCGGAAAGGTTTTCCGCGCCGCGTGTCACGACGGTCGTCACGGCATTGTGCGCGAAATGGTACGCGATGCACGGATAAAGGCTGCCCGTCCTCACCGCGATCACACCGAGAACACAGCCGAGAACCGTCGCGTTGATCGACTGTTGCAGGATTCCGTGCGTGATACCGAAGAATACGGCACTGATCACGATCGCTTCGACGATTCCTTCGTAATCGGTTCGACGGCCGGCTTGACGCCGCGGCAAAAGCCCGCCGAGCATCGCGCCTCGAAACGTGATCTCCTCGCAGATCGCCGGCAAAAGAGCGAACAGGAGTACCGCGACGAGGATCGGCGAGTCGTTCGTTAATCGTTGCATTTCCGCCAGTTGCCCCGTGATGGCGTCAGAAACCGGGTAGAGCGCCTGGACGAGTTCGTTGAGCCGGAGAACGGAAGGGAGAATCAAACAGGCCGCCGTTCCCGCGAGAATCATGTTTCCCAAAACCCGGCATGTACGTTTCATGGGGCGAAATTCCAAGGCGAGCGACTTTTTCACGGACGTCGTCAGGAGCATCACGAATCCCAATGCCGGCAGAAGCAGCAGTCCGAGCTGCATGACCAGCGTGGAAACGACGATGTCCGAAAACGTCGTCGGTGCGGAAAACGCGAACTGGGCGAAATATTTCAGAGCCAGAATTCCAAGGCCGAAAAGGATCGCAGCGGCATAGGTTGGAAATTCTTTTCGATTCGCAAACAATAATCGACAACTTTTGAGCAGGTCGAATTTTTGCGTGTCTCCGAGCAGGATCGATTCGCGATTGAACCGGCGCACCGCGAACCGGACCGAGAAAAAGCAACATAACAGCGTGACGCCGAGTACGATCGGGGTGAATCGCGCTACGGTCGCGTAATTGCCTTCGAGGAGTTGCTGGAGAATCAGGGCGATTCCCGTGATCGGGAGCAGGGCCGTCCCGAGCGTCAGTTCGCTTCCCGACGCCATCGATACGAAAATCAGCGGCATCGTCACCATGATCAACGGGAGGAGGTAATACTGTCCTTCCTTCGAGCTTTTCGCGAACGACGCCAGGGCGAGCGACAAGGCGCTGAAGATGAGCGAAGCGGGAATCAACGGTATCACCATCGCCAATGCGGCGCTCCAGGGGACCGCGACCGTCGTGTTGCCGGGAATCTGTCGTAAAATAAAATATCCGGAGATTCCGAGGCAAACGATATTCAAAAGCGACGACAAGACGCTGAAACACATCACGGTCGCCAGTTTGCTCACGACGATTTCCGTGCGAGTCGCCGGGGAACACAGGAGCGTTTCGAGCGTTCCGCGCTCCTTTTCACCGGCGCAAAGGTCGACCGCCGGATAAAACGCCCCGGTCAGCGCCCAGAGCAGCAGCATGATCGGAAAAAGTTTCGACCAGAACGACGCCCCCTGGAACTGGCTTTTCGCCGCGACATCGGTCGTTTCGGACGCGATCGGCGCAACGATTTTTTCGTCCAAGCCGAGCTTCTTGAGATTTTCCCTAGCGAGCTTTTTGTTCCATCGCTGGAGAAGTTGTTCGACCCGATTTTTGGCAAGCAGCGATTTTTCGTGCGCGGAACTGAAATAGATCATTGCCGAGAGTTCGTCGGAATCCGCTCCCGGCGTCAATTGCACTACGGCGTCCGCGCCCTTGTTCTCCAGAGCGGTTCGCGCGGTCGTTGCGGCGTCGGTCGGGTTCGTTTGTTCAAACGACAAATCGAGTAACGGCGATTCCGGAAGTGTTCTTTCGACCGAATCCGGTGATTCGTTTTCGAGCAGGACCTGGACCCGACTCGGTTTTTCGCGGACGAACTGGGACACTTGGAAGAATGAAATCCCCAGCAGCGGGTAGAGCAGGAGCGGGACGACGAAAATCATCATCATCGTCCTGCGGTCCCGCAACTGGTCGATCAATTCCCGGCGAAACAGGAGCCGGATGGTCCGTAAAGACATACAACGTCGTAAAGTGTTTTTTATGGAGGGTGGGCGCCTCGCCCGCCTTGCTTTTAAGTAATAAAGTCGTTATGGGCTGCCACTCAAAAAAATTATATCCAAAAATTCTCCATTTTTTTATAACCACAGAGAACTCAGAGTTCACAGAGAGTCTGGATTCAAGTATTCTCTGTGCTCTCTGCGCTCTCTGTGGTGAAAAAAAATAAAAAATAGGTATTTCCTTTTCGGCAGGAGCCTTGTGCAAAAAACCCAAACATATGCTTGTAGAAAAATGAAGTAAATGAATGATTATGCAAATAACAAAGTTTTCACGCTTCATTATGCGGGCGGGGCGCCCACACTCCAAGAACTCGATTACCAATTCGGAACGAAAAGCTGGAAATACGCCTGCGGGTGGGCACAAGCCGGGCAGGAGTCCTCCGGTTCGCGGCCTTTGTGGGTGTAACCGCAATTACGACATTGCCACATCACCGGTTCGTCCCTTTCGAAAACGAGATCCTCTTCGATGTTTTTGAGAAAATCGCGGTATCGGTTTTCGTGCATTTGCTCCGCGACGCAGACCGCTTTGAAGACTTGTTCAACGTCCGGGAACCCTTCTTCGGCGGCGACCTGGGCAAAGCCGGGGTAAAGCACCGCCCATTCTTCATGTTCCCCCTCGGCGGAGGCTTTCAGATTGTCTTCCGTATCCCCGACGACTCCGGCCGGAAAAGCGGCCTGAATTTCGACCTTGCCCCCTTTGAGGAAGCCGAAAAACCGTTTTGCGTGGGCTTTTTCCTGGTCGGCGGTTTCTTCAAAAATCGCGGCGATCTGCATATACCCTTCCCCGCGAGCCCGCTCGGCGAAGAATGTATAACGGTTTCTCGCCTGGGATTCACCGGCAAACGCCTTGAGCAGGTTTTGCTCCGTTTGGGAACCTTGCAGTTTCGATTTTTGAGCGCCGGCTCCTTCTTGAGCGAACAGCCCGGCCGTCGACGGCAGGATCAGTCCGCCTGACGTAATCATGGTCGACGCTTTCAAAAAACCGCGACGCGTTGGATTGGTTCGTGAGGGATTCATGGGGTTCTCCGTAGTAATGGGAAAAATCGTAAAAACAATACGCCCCGTCATTATAGGGGAGCTGGACCGCCAGGGCAAGTCTCACTTTTCGCTGCGCGTTTGTAGGGCGAAGCGATCATGAATCGATCGACGGTCCGCGACAGAGGGACGGCGAAACGGACCAGCAGAGCGGCGGGGAGGAGGTAAATCAAAGCGAGCAGGTTCAAAAATACCAATCCAATGAAACATTCGGCGAATCCAGGGAGCAATCGAAAAGACCGGTCCCAGAGGAAAAAATTCTGCAATACAAATCAGCAACCGGCGACCAATCCCGCGAGTTGAAATGCAAACCAAAAACTCCCAGCGTAAACGAGCACAAACGCGTGCAAGAACCGGCGGTTCCACCTTTTTCTTTTCGATTTTCGAATCGACCAATCGGAAACACTCACGTCGCGGCGGACGAATCTGTAATTTCGCCTCGTTTTCCCCGGCTTGCGTCGATATCGATCGGAAACGTCTGCGGTCCGGTAATAGAAACGACGATCCCACATTGTTCCTCCCGCTCTTCGGATGAGCCAACCGGAAACATCGGCGTCGCGAGAGAAAATGGAGAGCCCGAGCAGCACCGGCGAGAAAATCAAAGGGAGATAAACGACCACAGCCAAACAGAAAAAAATGCTCGGCCATCGCCCGTAAAATTCCGTATAGGTGCAAACATCCTCGACTCCGGAAACAATCAGGTAGATTGCACCGAAAATCACGGCAATGCGAACCATTCGGAAAATCTCTTTATACTTCAAGTCAGGCATGGGGTTCCTTGCGGGCTTTTTCTTCTTCCAGATCCGGGTCATCCTCCGAGAGGATCTTTTTTGCGACGTAAGCGGAGAATCGGGCGGAATAAACGACAAGGAAAATCCCTGCTCCGAGTGAGACGAGCGGAACGAAAAGACTTATGCCCCTGTAAGAAACGAATACCGCACTTAACGAGTCGAAATTCATTTCGTTGACGGCGAGATAAGCGCCGGCATGGTACCAACTGCTTTGCATCGACCAGATTCCCCGGGTAAGAAAAAAGAGACCGAAGGAAATCGAACAAAGAGTACAGAACGGACCGACGTCGTACCAACGGTTTTCCGGTGGTAAGCCGGATTGACCGTATCGGTCCGGATTCGGAATTTGCAGGATTGCCCAACTCGCCAAACGTCGAAATCGCGACAGCAAAACGCATCCGAACAGCGGCATGGAGCCGAACACGAGACTGGTGAAGATCAAGAGAAAAAACGAGTCCTTCGCCTGGTAGCGGTAGACCGCGTCGTACCAGTAAGACGGAGCGGCAATCACCGAGAACACGCCGAGCAACGCGGCATAGCAGCCGAAATAAAAGAAAACGTACCGAAATAATCTTTCCGTGAAACCGTGCATGGAATTCTCTTTCATAAAGGGAAAGTCGGAAAAAACAATTCATGCATTGATTATAGTGAAGCTGAACCGCCGGAGCAAGTCATACTTTTCGCTGGGTTTCCACCGGGTACAGGTCGCAAACTCACCGGCCGGTTTGCGGTTTTCCTGATGCGACTAAATACTGAAATTTCGCGACCGAAACGACGCGGAGATTCTCTCTTGGAACTACAAGGTTGTATCGCATTCAGCTTGCTTTTTCACGAAAAAGAAAAAATTGGCATTGACAAAATATTACATGTGGAATATCATGTATTACATGAAGAATACACGAGTTTCCTATTGTAATACTTGTAAAATGAAAAAGATCAATATCACCCATGCGGAGTGGGATGTGATGCGGATTCTTTGGGATTCTCCCGAACCGCTCTCGGCAAACGACGTGATCGCGGCACTGGAATCGAAATCCGAGTGGAAGCCGGTCACGGTCCGAACGTTTTTGAATCGGCTCACGAAAAAGGGAGCCCTTCAGACGACAAAAGCGGGTTATCCCGGTTATGAAGTGCTCCATTACGCCCCGACGATCGACGAATCGACGACGCTTCGCGCGGAGCGGCAGTCGTTCCTGTCGCGGTTTTTCGGCGGAACGGTCCATTCGCTTTTGGCAAGCTGCATTCGCAGCGGCGAAATTTCCCGGGAAGAACTTGCCGAACTCCGCAAAATAATCGACGAAGCGGAGCGAAAGGAGGGGAAATGATTAAAACATCGCTCCTGATCGTTGCGATTTTCGCGGTCCGATTCCTATTCGGCAATCGGCTTTCCCCGGCCGTAAGACACGCGATGTGGGGCCTTGTCCCGCTGCATCTGCTGCTGTGCTGTTTCACGGTCCCGTCGCCGCTAAGCTTTGAAAACGTACTCGTTTCCCACAAAGAGCCGCACACGCAGCAAAGCGTCCATCAAAAGAGCCGGGGGTGGAGCGCAGCGCAACCCCCGGGCGAAAACAATACTTCCCCCCTTTCCGCAAGTTCCGTCGAAGTACCGACATCCCATGCGGCTCTTTCGGGTGTTGAGGAAAGCCGTACTCCGCCCGGGGATTACGTCGGAGTACCGACTTCATCCCCGGCTCTTTCCTGGTGGTGTTACGCTTGGGGAGGTGGGGCGATCTTTATGATGCTCGTTCTGCTGCGTCAGATTCTCACGGTTCGGCGCTGGTTGCGGAATTCGGAACCGGTCGTTTGCGAAACGGCGTTGCAGTTGTTTCTCGAATGTCGGCGAAAGATGAACGTAAAAACCTGGCTCGTACTCGTGGAGTCGCCGGATGTGTACGGGCCGTTTCTCGTTGGGACGATCCGTCCGACGCTGCTGCTCCCGAAAGGTTTTTGTTCCGAAAACGACTTGCGGCGATTGAGGGTCGTTTTCCTGCATGAACTGGCGCACCTACGGCGTTGGGACACATGGACCAGTTGGGGCATGTCGCTGCTGCTGGTGTTGTACTGGTTCAATCCGCTACTCTGGCTCGCCGTGCGTCGCATGAACGACGACAAGGAAGAAGCGTGCGACGTTTTAGCGATGGAAGCGCTCGCCGCCGCGGAAAGGCCGGAGTACGGCCGCTCGTTGATCGACATCGCGGATCAACTCACCACTCCGATTCGGGCGCCCGGTTTGGTCGGGATATCCGAAAACGGACTCATCCTCACAAGGAGAATTCAAATGCTCAAACAACTCGGAACCTGGAAATTACGGGACAAAATCCTCGCGACGCTTTTGGCCTTGCCGCTTTTCGTCGCGGCATCGACCGTTGCACAGGAAACGCCCAAAAACGTCAAGGAAATCAAGGCGGAAATCGAACGACTTCAGCAGGAATTGCGAAAAGCGGAAGCGAACGAAACAGCCGCGACTCACCACGTGGAAATCGCCGAAAACCCTTTGTTTCCCGGCCTCTTTGAAGGAGAGTACAAAAACGAACCGATCCAATTCGAAGTGTTCGCCAAAAATGAAAAAAACGAATATCCCGTCAAATTTCAGAAAAGCCTGCTGAACGACAACTGTGAAGGGGTGTTTTTCAAGGGAGAAGACGGGCAGTGGAATTATCGTTTGAAAGAATCATGGAACGACGGCTCCACAGCGGAATTTACGGGCCAAGCCGAGATCGTCTATTCCAGTGGACCGACCGATATCTATTTACATTTCGCAGGGTTCCGCCCCCCGGACAACCACTCCGGGCTTACCAAAATCCGGTTTACGAAAGAGAACCCGATAAGAAGGCAAATTACGTCCGTTCTTATGAATTACCCCGGCGTCTATAAATACAGGGACGGAAATGAAATTACACTCACCATCGGCGAACCAAGCGGCTCGGATTTTCCGATCAAGCTCCAAGAAGGGGAAATCGTTTA
>JAVBTU010000551.1:0-4441 GCA_031556015.1 Thermoguttaceae bacterium | reverse complement strand
GGAATCATTTTTCAAAAAGCGCTGGTCCGGTGTCCCGGGCTGCTGCGGACCGACATCGTCGGGATGCTCGACTTTGACGCCGATTCGTCGACGACGCTCGAAGCGATCCAGCGGGTCTTCCGCGAAGAGCAGGTCCGGTCGTTGACGAATTCGTACAGCTTGGTCCGCATGGTTTATCTGCTCTGCGTTTGTTGCATGCTCATCAATATCGCGACATTTCTCCTGGTCTTCATCGTTCCGAAATTCCAGGAAATATTTAGCTCTTTCGACACGGAGCTTCCGCTGTTGACGATGATTGCAATGACCGCGGCTCGCCTTGTCGTCATGTACTGGCCACTCCTTTTGGTGCCGTGTCTGCTTCTTCCGCTGGGAGTACTCATCTATCTGTTGATTCAGGCGGACCTGCTCGAAGCCCGGCCTTGGGGATTGCGGAGGATGTTCCGCAGTCTCGACGCCGCCCGACTGTTGCGACTGCTCGGTGTCGGTTTGAACCGGAACCGTCCGCTCGGGGAAGTGCTTTCCTACTACTATCGAACAGTGCATAGCGGGTATCTTTCCCGACTTGGACTTTGGATCCAACGGAAGATCGACCAGGGCCAACCGTGGTCCCATGTGCTGTACCGAGCGGCGATGATCCGTTTGGACGAGGTTCCGTTGCTCGAATCCGCGGAAAGAACCGGCAATTTACCGCGGACGCTCGAAGAAATCGCGTTCAGTAAAGACCAGGCCCAGCTGCGTAGCAACGAATGGCTCAGCAAGGTTCTGTTCATTTTCTGCGTCCTCGCACTGGCCGTCATCGTCGGCCTATTCGTCGTCGCTTTTTTCCTCCCGCTCATCAAGTTGATTATGGAGTTGAGCGTGTAAGCGTATCGTCGGGACCACAGGTCCCGGCTCGTCAATTCTCATTTATTTTCCACGATGTCCCGAAAAGCTTTTACGATTATCGAAGTGTTCGCGGCGTTGGTTTTGATTTCCGTCGGCATGATTTGTTTCACGCAGCTTCTGTTTAGTTTACAGGAGCAGCGGCAGTCGGATCGGCAGCGGGCGATCGCGTCGGATCAGCTTCAAAACGTCCTGGAACTGGCCGCAGCGAGTCCGGGCGACGATTCGGCAACGACCGAAACGATGCGTTCGATGGTCGAACATTCGCTCCCCGACGCCGCCGTCGAACTGAAGCGAGTGGACCTGCCCGACGTGGAAAACGCGCACCTGATCCAAGGCACCATCACCTGGAACGACGGCCCCGACCGCCCGAAAAAATCGCTGACCATGGTGAGATTGAGATGAAAAATTGAAAATCTTTTCACATTCATAATTCGTAATTCATAATTCATAATTATAATGAAGCGTGGTTATACATTAGTCGAACTCATCGCCGTGATGGGCTGTTTGTCGGTGATCTTCGGGATCGCGATGATGCTGTTTTTCAATGCCTTTGATTTTCAGCTTCGCTACGAAGAGCAATCGCTGCAGGTCCGGAGTACCGATCGGCTCGTCGAACAGTTTCAGGACGACACACGTTCGTTCGGTAAACCCGTCTGCATGCCGACTGAAAACGTCTTGCTGCGTTGGACCGCCGGGGACCGGACAATCGAGTACGTACTGACCCCCGGTGCATTTCCCGAAAAGAAAAACGTCGTCCGTTACGTCAAACAGGGTGAGACCACCGTGCAAACCGAAACGTTCGCCCTTCCGGACGACTCGCACGTCGCGTTCGTGCAGGGACAGGGCGAATTCGCCGACTTTCTCGCGATGAGCTTGTGGACCGATGTCCCGAATCAACCGCAAGTCCGCCTCGACGCTTTGGACCCGTTCCGCAGGACCGTTCCCGAATCGCTGGAAAAACGACTCGATCCCCGCTTCGCCGGAAACTGGAGAACCGTATTGGTACAAGAATGAAATCTCGAAACAAGCACTTTATTTCCGCTCGAATGCGTCGTGGTGCCGCGGCAATGATCGCGATCGTCCTGATCGCCGTTCTCGGCGCGATTACCGCCGTTTTACTGAACAATTTTCACCACAACTATCAACAGCGTCTGCGGCAGGAAATTCGGGCGCAGGCGAAGATGCTCCTCGTCGATTTCAAGGCGCGGACCGAGGCGCGGCTCCAAGCCGATCCGGCGGCGCCGGACGAACGGATCGTGATACCACCGTTTTCCGACCGGTTCGACGGAACGTTTTCCCTGACGTTCGGGTCGAACGAAATCCAGGTCGATTTTCTCGACGTCCACGGCAAGACGACTTACAGCGAAAAACAGGAACTCAACCGCCCCTCGATCACCGATACGACCGAACACGACCATGAAAACTGATCACAACCGCTTTTGTGCGTTCACGATGCTTGAACTACTCGTCGTGATCGCGATCATCGGCATCCTCATCGCGCTGCTTCTCCCGGCCGTGCAGGCGGCGCGGGAATCGGCCCGGCGGATGCAGTGCGCCAACAACCTCTCGCAGATCGGCTTGGCGCTGAAACAGTACGAAAACGCCAACGGCGTCCTCCCGCCCGGAACGGTGAACGAAGCCGGCCCGATCCGAAACGTGCCGATCGGAAATCATCTCGGCTGGATCCCGCGAATCCTCGCTTACATGGAACAGACGCCGCTGTACGATAAAATCGATTTCGACAAGGGGGCGTACGATCCCGAAAACCAAATCGCCTGGCTCACCACGCGTCCCTCGTCGTTTTGTTGTCCGTCCGACGGCATGGTGAACACGAGCGTCATCCAGTCGAGCTATATGGCGTGCCAGGGGAGCGAAGAAACGCCGATTGACACCACGAATAACGGCGTCTTTTTCCTCAACGGCAAACTGCGATCCCGGGACATTCCCGACGGCGCGGCGAACACGATCTGGGTCGGCGAAGCCCAAATTTGGGACACGATCACTCCCGAAGGAGCCCGCTGGGGCGGCGCGAAATTCCTCCTGCCCGAGGACGGACTTGCCCACAATTACGTTTACGCCGGGCTCGGCTGGATTTCCGGAACACCGGGCACGATCCGTAACACCGCCAACCCGATCAACACGTTCGTCGGTCCGTTCTCCGATTGGCCGATGCCGTTCCTGAAGGGCTACGGGGGGATGACGGCGATCCCGGATTATCAGACTTTTCCCTGGAGTGACGCCGTGCGCCGGCATCTCGCGGAACAACAACTCGAACTCCAACGCCAAAACCAATACCTCTGGGGAAGAGGCCGCGTGGAAACCGTGCCGGTCATGTCCGTTGCGGAAGCGATGGACGAATCGGACCCGTCGCCGTCGCCGGATCCTTCGATCGTCTGGAAAGAGGAGAAGCCGGGTCAGTTTCTCGTCGGCGGCTACGGCTCGAACCCCACGCAAGGCGCGAATTTCCTGTTCGGGGACGGTGCCATCCATTTTCTCAACCGGCAAATCGACATGGACGTGTACCACAATCTCGGAAATCGCGCCGACAAAAACGTCGTCGAGATTCCCTGAAAAGTCGCATCGGAAGCGAAGCGGAGCTTGCCTACCGTCCGCTGAGCAGACTCGCGGCGTATTGCGGCAACTGGTTCGCGATACCGAGGACCTGGACGCCCGACTGCACGAGAATCTGGGCCCGGGTCAGCCGTGAACTTTCCTCGGCGAAGTCGGCGTTGGATATGTTCGCTTCCGCCGTCGCCATCTGTTCGACCGTGTCCTCCAATGCCGCCATGTTCGGTTCGAGCGTACATTTTTGCAGCGCCCCGAGCCGCCCGCGAAGCAGCGTGATCGACGAAATCGCCTCCTGCACGATCTTGTCCGCCTTCTTGCAACTTTCACTCGTCGAAAGGTCCGCGCTCTCGCCGGATTTCAGTTCGTACAAATAGCCGCTGTTGCCGCCCAGCCGCGTCGTGTTCACGCTCGGGATGCCGATGCGGATCTGCTGGTTGGTCACCACGTCGGGCCCGAGCTGGAAGGTGGCACCACCGCCGGTGATCTTGAAGCTCGTCACGTCGCCCGCCTTGGTCGACGCGCTCATCGTGAGACTGAAGTCGAGCATCGACGTGTGCATCGACAGATTGCGTCCGTCGGCGACCATGTTCACGCCGTTCATCTGGGCCTGCATGTCGACACCGTGCGCTTCCTCGGCGGTTTTTCCGTTGACGTCCTTCACCTCGAAACTGCCGCTCATGACCCGGACGGTCACGTATTGATTGGACCCTTCGTAAAGGGATTCGAGCGTCAGTTTGTTCGGGTCCTCGTCCATGGCACCGGTCAACCAGGCTCCGCCGGGTTTTCCGACCGTCGCGACACCGCCGGAAAGCGAAACGGAATCGTCGTTGACCGTGACCAGTCCGTTTCCGCTGCCGTCGGCCAACGCGATCGTGAACAGTCCCTTGGTACTTGCCGAGGTTTCGATCATATCCTTGACCTGCGACGCCGTCGTGACGCCCTCGACGATGTTGACCGTGATGATCTTCGTCGTCTTATCGTACTCGAC
>JAVBTU010000100.1:0-3046 GCA_031556015.1 Thermoguttaceae bacterium | reverse complement strand
CGGCCATTTCACTTGGGCCAAATACTCCCGACACGCCTGTTCCGTGTTAAATCGTCGATCAAATTCCATCAAATTTAAGGGATAGTCTTCCATCCCAAAATACTACATCTAGGCTCAGGTTGAGTCAAGTGGATAACTATTAAAGGCAATGAACTTCAAGCACCGAGGCGCGTTCCAACAAAACCATTTGAACCCGGCTCTGGATGCTGGGCTGATTGAGCGAACGATTCCGGAGAAACCCAGTAGCCGTATGCAGAAATATCGACTGACGGAAAAAGGACGACAGGCTCTTGTTTCAACTGCTGAAGAACATTAACCTGTAAGCGTGTTGGCGTTTCCACGGCGCAAAGTTATGGCCATTCATCGAACACATATCAATGTCTAAAAAAAGCGTGAAGAAAACCGTGAAAAAGGCCGTTGCCAAAAAGGTCGCAAAAAATACCGTCAAGAAAAAAGTTGCGAAAAAATCGTCTCGCCACGAACCCGTCGCGCTCGCTTTCGACGAAAGCGACGACTTCACGATTTCCGTCGTCGGCAAAGACGGCGACATCGTGCCGGATCGCATGATGATGGAAAAACTGATGCGGCAGTTCGGCAAGAAGCTGCAAATGCTGGCCGATGAACACGGCTCGCTGGATGATTTCGAAGGTGCCGACCTTGCCGCGATCCTGAACGCAATGCCGGTGCCCGGATCCGATTCGCCTGCCGAACAAGCTCAGGAAATCGTGTTTCAAGCCTTCGAATCACGTAGCGCAAAGAAACGAATCGAGCTTGCGAAAAAGGCGCTCGTAATCGACCCCGATTGTGTTGACGCCTTGATTCTTCTTGCCGAAGAAACCGGAAAAACCCGACGGAGCCTGATCGAACAGTATCGCAAGGCAGTCGCGGCGGGGGAGCGGAGTCTCGGTGCGAAATTCATCAAGCAGAACACCGGCCACTTTTGGGCGATGCACGAAACCCGGCCTTACATGCGTGCTCTCGAAGGCTTGGCGGGAAATCTTCGGGCCGACGGCGAGCTGAGCGAATCGCTTGACACCTACCGGAAAATGCTGATCCTGAATCCCGGCGACAATCAGGGTGTTCGTTACGCGGCGTTGTATCTGCTGATCGAAGTGGACCAGGACGCCGCCGCCGAGGAGTTGTACGAAAGCTATTCCGACGACGGATCGGCGTGGTGGCGTTTCGGTCGGGCTTTGCTGGACTTTCGAAAATCGGGTGACACCCTCAAGACCCGCTCAAGTTTACAAGACGCGATCAAATATAATCCTTACGTGCCGCAATATCTGCTCGAAATCAAACGACGTCCGCCGACACCGCCGGGGCACTACGGAATCGGCGACGAAAACGAAGCGATGTACTATTATGACGCCGCGATCCGTGCCTGGGCTCATACCGACGACGTGTACGATTGGCTGCTCGACGTGTCGAAGGAGTTCTTCGAGAAAGAAAACAAGAAACGGAAAAGATGAGAATGAAAATGAGTTCAGAGCTTCTCCGGTGTCACAGTCCAGGAAAACTCTCAAAACGATGCCGAAAAACGGCTCATCGGGGAAGTGAGTACCTTCCCCTGAAAGGTTGAAATTTTACCCATAGATTTTGTCAGAGAGCCTTTTTTGTTCGCTAGAGGGGCAAATCGTAAAAATTACAGGAACGAGTTATTATGGCAAAACAACGGCCGTTGTTGTCGGCCGTACCACCCCGCTGGTGTGCTTTTTACAAACTTGTTCGTGGTCCGACAAAATATCAAGCCCGGTTGACGGACGTTCGCCGATTTCTCACAATAGCAATTTGAATCGGCTTTCCCCCCAACCCTGTTTCCCGGGAGCTTTCATGCAACGGATCATTATTGCCGCGATTTTGTCGCTCGTCACTTGGCCGACGTTCGCGGCGGACAAAACGAACGTCGAAGAGATTATCCTCGTTTTCAAGACGCATTTCGATATCGGCTATACGAAACTGGCGTCGGAAGTACTCGATTATTATCGCACCGATATGATCGACAACGCCTTGAAAGTCGTCGACGCTTCGGAAAACCAGCCGCCTCAGCGGAAATTCGTGTGGACGATTCCCGGCTGGCCGCTCGCGAGAATCGTCGAGAACCAGACGCCCGAAAGAGCCGCCCGGCTGGACAAGGCGATTCGGGAAGGCCGATTCGTCGTCCATTCCTTGCCGTTCACGACGCATACCGAAACGCTCGTCGAAGAGGATCTGGTTCGCGGTTTGCGGTTCGCCTCGAATATCAATCGCCGATACGGTTTGGACTTGCCGACCGATGCGAAGATGACCGATGTGCCGTCTCACGTCTGGTTTCTGCCGACGCTTTTGAAACATAGCGGCGTCACGTTCATGCACGAAGGAACGAACGCTGGCAGCAGCGATCCGGACGTTCCGCTCCTCTATTTCCGGGAAGGGCCTGACGGCAGCCGCGTACTCACGATGCACGTCAACGGCTACGGTAGCGGGATCGATCCGCCCGACGACTGGCCGTACAAGACGTGGCTCGGCCTGATTCACACCGGCGACAATCACGGCCCGCCGCGACCGGAAGAAATCGACACTCTTTTCAAACAGTGCGATGCAAAGTATCCCGGCGTCAAAGTTCGGATCGGCAGACTCGCCGATTTCGGCGACGCGATTCTCGAAAAAGAGGACCACGGAAAAATCCCGGTCGTCAAAGGCGACATGCCGGACACGTGGATCCACGGCCCGATGTGCGATCCGCAGGGGCAAGCGATTGCGAGACATGTTCACGAGCAGTTGTCGTACCTCGAAATGCTCAATACGTTGGCGTCAATCCAGAAAAAGCAACCGCTCTCGAAAGAGTTCGCCCAAAAAATCGCCGACGCAAGAGAGCAGTCGCTCCTGTACGGCGAACACACCTGGGGCGCTTCGCTGTACTGGATGTGCAACTACGGCGCCGGAGAACACCTCCCGTTCGGCGACGATTGGAAAACGCTCCTGGAGTCGCAAGGATGGTCCCCCACGCAAAAACGAATGATGCAATCGTGGGAAGAGCACACGGATTATATTCGTAACGCGTCGAAAA
>JAVBTU010000060.1:0-3631 GCA_031556015.1 Thermoguttaceae bacterium | reverse complement strand
CTTTCGACGGTTCTCGCTCTGCAAATAGAGCAATTTCATGACGAGTTCGTTCGCCGTTTCGTTCGAGATCACCCCCTGGAGAAAAATAATGCGGTTTTCCAGAAGCAGATCGCCGAGCGTCATGCTTCTCTGGCGTTGGTAATCCCGGTAGTTGCTCATCGGATCCATCAAAGGGGGGCGAAATTGATTGGTCATATCAGTTATGTCGGTAAAAACGTTGTTATGGCGTGTTGGGACACTGTCAGCCGAAAATCCCCACCCATTGTCGGACGAAATCTCGTTTTGTTCAAGGGCGATCCACGAAAAATGACGAAAATGTCGAAAAATACCGATAAGGCGAAAGGTCACTATTTTGATCGTGAAATACGCATTCCGTTCGGATCGAAGCACACCCATTCCAAACACGGCGAATACTAAACTCGGAAAACCTAGGAAAAGATTCTGGATTGTACGGCAACTTTGGTGTATTATGAAGTGAAAGATGGAGACTTTGGTTTCCCCCGGGTTTCGGCGCGGTATTATGTGGTATAATGGAGTGTCGTGGGTAGTAATTATCGTTTCGGCCAGATGCACTTCTTTTTTTACGATTCGGCGGATGACAGACGAAAAAACCAATCAGGCGAAAAATGAGAACCGACCGTCCTCCACGTCAGGTCGAGACGAAAAAGCCGTTAAAACCGGCAGGACATTCGCCGGCATGGAGGCGATTTCGACCAAAAAACCCGGCGATCGAGGTACTTTTACCAATATGACGCTTCCGGTAGGAACCGGAGAAGCGACCGGAACGCACCGTATCGAACGTCCCCGCCAGGAAGCGGAAGAATGGCGGAGAATCGGCGAAGCGGCTTACATCGATCCGGCTTACGAGAAGGTCCGCCTGATCCTGCTGGTCATTCTCATGATTCCCGTTTTGGGATTCGCCTATTTACCCTCGATCGAGGAGATCGTCAAAACTTGGTATCGGGTCCAGGATTATTCCCACGGGTTCCTGATCATTCCGCTGGTCATTTACTTCCTTTGGATTCGTTTCGACACCTATCCGGGCACGCAAAAGACCCTCGGTTGGCTTGGTTTGATCCCGATTCTCTTGTCGTGCGGCGCACGCTATTTCGCGTCGTTGCAATTCATGGACGCCGTGGAACAGTGGTCGATTTTCCTCTGGATCCTCGGCGTCGTTTGGCTACTGTACGGAAACCGCGTTTTCCTTTGGGCGCTTCCGTCAATGTCGTTTTTGATTTTAATGTTTCCGGTCCCGTACACTTTAGAGACGAAAATGCGTCAGGAACTCCAGGGAGTCGCGGCTCGGTTCGCCGTATTTTTGCTGCAGGCAATCGGACAGCCGGCAGTCAATATCGGAACGACGATTCGGCTCGGGCTGCTCGAGATCGGCGTCGAAGCGGCTTGTTCGGGAATTCGATTCCTCATCAGCTTTTTCGCCCTGGCGATCGGGACGGTTTTATTGCTTCGTCGCCCTTGGTGGCAGAACATTCTCGTCCTTTTCGGCGTCGTGCCGAGTGCGCTATTCGTGAACGCCTCGCGGATCGTGATGACGTCCCTTCTCATCAAATATTGTACGCCGACGCTGGAGCGGTTTTCCAAGGAAGGTCAGGCGGTCGGCGTCGCCGCGGACAAGTTCGCCGGTTACCTAGCGATCGGTCTGGCGTTCGTCCTTTTCGCCCTTTTCATCTTCTACCTGACCCGGCTTTTCCGAAAAGTCAATTTACTGGAAGCCAGGTAGATCCCGGTTCGCACGCCGGAACGAACAATTTATCGTCATTTCGTTCGAGGTATTCCCATGTCAATGGATCAAAACAACGCGATGGTCAACTCTCCCGGCGGTGAGGTCGGATTTCAGGGACAGCCGTATCGTGAAAATTATGTCGGAGCGACGCAACCGATCATGGATGCGTCCCGGTCGTCCGGGGTGACGCCGCAAATTCTGGTTCTCCTGCTCACCTCCGCGGTCAAACGATGTTGGAAGTGGGCGCTCTTCCTCGGGCTGATTCTTTCCCCGTTGGGGGCGGGAGTGATCTGGCAGTTTTATCCGACGAAGTACGAAGCGACTTCGTGGCTTTTCGCGTTTTCGCAGGTCCCTTATATCGTCTTTCAAACGGACGAAGGAAGGGCTGGATACGACAACTTTTTGGCAACTCAGTTCGCCATGATCCGCAATCCGTTGCTTCTCAAGGATGTGATTGCCGACAATCGCGTTTCCCAAGTCAAGGAGTTGATCAAACAAAAAGACCCGGCCAAGTGGCTCAGCAACAATATCGTCGTCGGGCGGCAAGGAAAATCGGAGTATTTTACGATTTCCTTTTCGGATTCGAATCCTGACGACGCCGTCGCGATCGTCACGGTCGTGACCGAAATTTACTTGAAACGGATCAAAGCCGAAACGCTCCGTCGCGATACCGAACTGGTCGAGAATCTACGCGCGGAAAAGTCGACTTTTGAGAACACCGTCAAAGCGCAACAAGGGATCATCAGGGACCTCATGACACAGGCCGCGGACAAGGGTGCGGAGATCAATACGAACCTGACCGGCGGCTTCATGCAGCAGGAGTCGATCATCAAGGATTACATCCTCTCCGAAGCGAACCTTGAGGCGGCGACCGCGCGATTGGAAGCGGCAAAAGCGTTCGATCCGTCGACTCGGGAGATCCCTCAAATTCTCCTGGACGACGCGATTCAAAACGATCCGTCGAACTTGGCGCTTTCTTCCGAAATCACGAATTTGATGGCCAAGATCGACGCGAGAAGCAAATCGGTCACGTCCGAAGACGATGTGCTTCGGGAACTGAAGGCCCGTTTGGAGGAAACCAAAGAGAATCAGGTGGAATTGCAAAAAAGACTTGTTTCGGAAAAGCAACAGGAGCTCCAAAATCGCCTGAAGTTGACGGTTCAACAGGACTTATGGGCCAAGGAAGCGGAGATCGAGAGCCAGAAGATTCTCGTCGCCAAACTCAAGGAAAAGGTCGCACAACAAAAAACGGATGTCAAAAGTCGAACCGAAGATACGGCGACCATCTCGTTTCTGACGTCGAAATTGAATCGGGACAACCAGGTTCTGGATAAGCTTTCCGAACGGATCGTGTCCCTGCAAACCGAGACCAATTCGCCGGCCCGGATCTCGCTCGAATCGGCGGCGACCCGACCGACGGAGCCGAAAAGCGCCACCAAAATCCCTCTGACGATCATGGCGGGAATCGGTTTGTTTTTTGCGCCGTTTTTGCTCGGAATCGCCTTGGAAATCATGCGGCCGCGACTTTATCACGTCTCGCAGATCCGTAAAGCGGTGCCGGACATCCTGATCGGGGAAATCATGGAGCCGCCGGTCGCGTGGCTCCACGGAAACGCGTTTCGGAAACGGTTGGCACGGTACCGCGAGAGCGTCCACAATTGGTGTACGCATCTGCTGTTGGCCGACCCGTTCCGCCGCTGCCAGACTTTGGCCGTCGCGAGCGTCGCCGGGGACGACGGTAAAACGTTTTTGGCGATCCAAATCGCTTCGGCCATGGCGCAAATGAAAAGCGGTCCGGTCCTCCTGATCGACGGCGACATGCGTGTGGGACGCTTGCACTTGCTCTTCGGCAACGAAGAGTCGGGCCCAGGTCTTGCCGACGTTTTGTCG
>JAVBTU010000119.1:0-4414 GCA_031556015.1 Thermoguttaceae bacterium | reverse complement strand
CTCGATGAAATCGTCGCGAAAATCATGCTGCTCGATCCGGACAAACGGCTCCTCATCGCCGCGCCGCTGGTCGTCGAAGTCGGACACCAATACGATGCGCTCTGGAACCGGCTCCGGGAAAACGGGTTCGTCCGCGTCCGGATCGACGGGATCACGTTTAAGCTGGAAGACGTTCCGGAAATCGACCGTCGCAGGAAACACGACGTCGAAGTGATCGTCGACCGAATCGTACTCAACGAAGATCGCAGCGGCCGGAGCCGGATTTCCGAATCGGTCGAAACCGCTCTCGAATGGGGAAACGGCGTCGTCCACATCGTCGAAGTCGATCCGGACCGGGATGAGACGCTATGGAAAACGACGAAACAGAGTCGACAGCTTTCCTGCGAGCAGTGCGGACGGAGTTTCGAACCTTTGACGCCGCACCATTTTTCGTTCAACTCGCCGCTCGGCTGGTGTCCCCACTGCGAAGGGCTCGGCGTGCAAAGCGGAACCAATCCGATGCAGCTTCTGCACGACCCGAAGTTGACGCTCGCCCAGGGGGCCGTTGCGCTTTTCCCGAAGCCGGACAGCCCGCTGTTCCCCGCGATGCTCGACGCTTTTTCCCGCCAAACCGGCGTCCCGATCGACGTCCCTTTCGAGCAACTTGACGCCAGATTTCGTCGCCTGATCTTCCACGGAACCGGGGAGCAATGGTATGAAGTAGAGGTGGAAGGGGAGAAGGGTAGAAGGGGAGAAGGGAAGAGCAAATCCAGATCCCCTTCCACCCTTCCACCCTTCCACCCTTTCTCCTTCCAATACAAAGGCCTCTACCCCGCCCTGGAAGAAGCGGGCAGACTGGTTCCTTCGTTTCGGGGGCGACTGGAGTATATGGTCGACGAAGTCGAGTGTTCCGTTTGTTTGGGGAGCCGACTTCGGGATGACGCCGCGGCGGTCCGGTTTCTCGGTGAGACCATGGACCAGATTTGCCGCCGTCCGCTCGGCGATCTGATCGAGCTGTTCGAAGAGTGGCAGCCGGACGAAATGGAGCGCAAAGTCGCCGGGGATCTGCTCACGGAAATTCGTAACCGACTCCATTTTTTGATCGACGTCGGATTGGAGTACCTGACGCTTTCTCGGCCGTCGCCGACGCTTTCCGGCGGGGAAACGCAACGGATCCGGCTCGCGGCGCAAATCGGGAGCGGCTTGGTCGGCGTGCTGTACGTGCTCGACGAGCCGACGATCGGGCTGCATCCGCGGGACAACGTGAAACTGATCGACGCGCTTCACAAACTCCGCGATCTGGGCAACACGCTCGTTCTCGTCGAGCACGACAAGGAGGTGATCGAAGGGGCGGACACGCTGGTCGATTTCGGTCCGAAAGCGGGCAAATTCGGCGGCGAAATCGTCGCGTCCGGTTCTCCGAAATCCGTCGCGAAAAACAAGGACTCCGTTACCGGCCCGTACTTGAGCGGCAGAAAAGCGATCCCGATCCCGAAAACCCGCCGCCTCGCCCCCGCCCAGGCGGCAAGCTGCCCCTGTTCCCGTTGACCGATGCGGGCGAAGCGTCTACGCTCCGTTCTTACCTCGAAACGATCCCCATGAGCAGCGGGCGGAAAACCATATCGATCGGCGGTATCACGTTGAGCAGGAGAACGATTCCGGCGAAATATTGTTCCGGGATCCAGGAGTAAAGACGTCGTCCCAGCACCGCGCCGACGACGATCGCGGGGATCAACTGCAAGTCGAAGTAAAGCGTTTCGCGCGTGATCATTGTCAAGTCGGGAAAGATCAGACCGCACATAAACGGGACCTTCGCCCAGTTCATGCAGAAGAAGAACCACGCCCAGGTTCCCATGAATTTGTCCTTGGACAGATTCTGTGCGGCCATGTAGATGCTCATCACGGGTCCGGCGGCATTACCGACAAGCGTCGTGAAACCGGCGGCACTTCCCATCAACCACGCGAAAGCGGGCCAGTGCGGTACTGAGTTCCATTTCATCCGGCTGCGCACGAATTCCAATGTGAGAAGCAGCAGAATGATCACGCCCAAAAGAATCGGGAATTGCTTGTTCGTGATCCGTTCCAGGACGAATGCGCCGAGAATCAAACCGAGCAGCACCGGCGGAAAAAGTGTCCGGAGCTTGCCCCACTGGACGTTTTTGTGATGGTAATACACGCCGAAACAGTCCGCGAGGATCAAGAGCGGCAACACCGCCCCGGTCGAATTCTTCTCCATTCCGGGAAACGCATACACCATGAGCATGACGCTCGCGAGCCCCACCCCGGGAACGCCGGTCTTGGAAAGCCCGATCAAAAAAGCGGCAAAGGACCCGATCAGCAAAGGAATCATTTTTCTTCTCGTTGAGCCCGTACAGCGCAGCTGTCGGCGTGGGGCCTTCCCGCCGGCCGAACGGCGACGATCGAATCATAACTGAGCACGATCAGCGCGACCCAAATCAAACCGAAGCAAGCCCACTGGGCGGGGAGCATCGTTTCGTGAAAGGCGAACACCGCACACAAAAATTGCCCGGTCGGCGAAAGGTATTGAACCAGCCCGAGCGTCGAAAACTTGAGCCGTTTCGCCGCGCCGCCGAAAAGGATGAGCGGGACGGCCGTCAGCAAACCGGAAACCGCGAGCCAAAACTGCTCGTTCAGCGAATACGAACCGACTTGGAACAATGTTCCTTGCCAATAGAGATATGCAAGGGCGACCGGAAACATGAAAAGCGTTTCGACGGTCAATGCCGAGAGCGAATCGGTCGGATTGGAACGCCGCACGAACCCGTATCCGGCGAATGTCGTCGCGAGAATGAGCGACCAAACCGGAAAACGCCCGACTTCGTAAGTGAAAATCGCAACGGCGATCGTCGCGATCACGATGCTGATCCACTGCAATTTGCGGAATCGTTCCCCGAGAAATGTCCCGGCAAGAAACACGTTGACCAGCGGATTGACGTAGTACGCCAAACTCGCCTGAAGCGTTTGTCCTTGGCAAATCACGTAAAAAAAGAAGCCCCAATTGACGCTGATGAGCGTCGCGCTGGCCAAAAGCGAAAGCAGGCTCGCCCGATTGGACAACGCACGGAGCACCGCGTGTCCCCGACCGAGCAGCAGCACGATCGGAATCAGGGTCAAAAGCGTGGAAACGGCCCGAAATGCCAAAATGGAGACCGGTTCGATCGCTCGAAGCTGGTAAACATAGAGAGGAAAAGCTCCCCAAAGGCCGTAGCACACCACCGCCATGAGGAGCCCCTTTTCACTCGATTTCATCCCACCAACCCCCATTTGACCCGAGAACCAAAGGTTCCGGCGATCCTCATGTCCAATCCCGCAAATGGAAGCAAAGTGTAAGCCCCGGCGGAGTAAATACAAGGACTGGGCTGGCGGCGGATGGCAGGTTGCAGGGAAGTCATACCTCACTTTACTGCATTTGGTTTGATATTGCGCTTACCGGGAAAATGCGCCGTTAGCGCCGGGGCTTGCCTCGGGCTGGGCTGTGCGAACGGCTTCACCGTTTCACAGAACAAACGCGGGGCAAGCCCCGCCGCTAACGAAACAGTGCGGATTGACCAAAGATCAAACCAAATTCGACACTAATCCGCTTATACAAAAAAGAAACAATTCTATCCTCTGCCGTCTTTTTTCACAAAAATCTCCGAATAACCATCTGTCCATTCCGAGCGTCGATTTTTTCGCGTTTATCACTCTGCTCGCCTAACAATCATTGGTGATTAAATAAGAGTTGATTTAAAATTCCCATTATTCCCTTGTTTTTCATACTCCACTCGCTTTTGCATCACTTTCGGCAACGAGGAGAACGGGGTTGAAACAGCGTGAATTGGCCAAAAAATATTTTTCACAGAATTATCTGTAAATAATAATATTTTTCGGTCCGCCAAATGTATAATGTCGTAGTGCAGGTGAGAAGGCAAAACCCTGAGGAAAGCAAAGCGGAGGGCAGCTTTACCGGAAAATGTGATTTTGACTTTTCACCTTCGCATAATTTATCCAAAAAATGAACTTTCCCCCATTTTAAAGGAGAAAACTTATGATATAAGAATGCAACTTTTGCTGAAAGAATAAGCCATTTTTCGCGTTGTTGGCCTTTGCGAAGTGGTTTTTGGAGATATATGAGAATTTTGTGTAGACAAGTAGGTGAAAAATGCAATTTTCCCTCTTGACGGAATTCACGGTTGCTTTAGAATGGATTGTAATCAATAAATAATTATCTATTTAAATGCAATAAATAAATAAATTTTTACCTAATAAGATAGGAAACATACAATTGACGCCGGAAACAGGAGAAAAGCGGTTCTTTCCTCTTGAAACCTAACCCCGGGCAACGGAGCATACAACCATGAAACAAGAGAAACCCATCAATACCGATCAGCAAGAGCAGGAAAACGGGGTGTCCCGTCGTTCTTTCATCAAGTTC
>JAVBTU010000288.1:0-3451 GCA_031556015.1 Thermoguttaceae bacterium | reverse complement strand
CTTTCGATTCGATACTACCGGTGAAGAAAGTGACTCCGGTCGCTTTAGGACTCAATTATAAAGGGTATCCGTTAAAAAACGAAAATTAGGAATAAACCGCACCAAAGGAAGTGTGCGGCCCGAGGGCGAAATTAAAATTTTCAAACATTAACACAGGCATGATCGGGGGATTCCACAAGAAGCGACTAATCCGCAAAGCCGGACATTCCTTCGGTAGGGGCTGTGCGGGACGTAGGAACATACGGAAACAAAAATCGGCAATTTCCCCCAACCGCACACAACCCTTGCACGCTTTCGATTCGATACTACCGGTGAAGAAAGTGACTCCGGTCGCTTTCGGACTCATTGATACAGGGTATCCGTGAAAAACGGAACTTTCGGAATAACCCGCACGAATGGAAGTGTGCGGCCCGAGGGCTCAATTACATTTTTCAACACAAAGGAGTGATGTATGAAAAAACTTCGTTCATTTCTTGCGACCTTGGGCGCGATCGGTCTCGCGTCCGGACTCTCCACGGCTTATGCCCAGGAGTGGGTCGAAATGGCGCCCGTGACGCCGTTGCCGGAAATCCGGCAGGTTTCCGCGGATCACCGGGGCAACGCGCCATCGACCGCGCAGGTCGTCGAATCGCCTCCGGTTCAGGCTCCGTCGGTCCAGCCGTTCCACTCGCCGATGCCGCAGCCGTACGAAACGGTCCTTCCGTACAATCCGGCGCCGGGTTATGCCGCGGACGTCAAGGAAAAATCGTTCGACGATCTCATTCGGGATCTCGAAAAACTGAATTCGCAATACGCGGACCTGAAAAAAGAGATCGCGAAAAAATCGGACAAAGCCGACCCGAAGAAAGGATTCACCGCCCCGAAATTCGGCGGACGAATCTTCATGGATAGCGTCAACGTCGCCAACGTGGATCGTGACGGACAGAATTTCGGTAATGGGTACAACTACACGGGATTCCGCGAAGCCCGTTTGACCGCGACCGGAACCGCTTACGATTTCCTCGATTACAAACTCGAAATCGGATTCGAAAACTGGAATGGAAATCGCGGCTCCGCCGGCTTCAAGGATATGTTCCTCGGAATCAAAAACGTTCCGATTCTCGAATATGTTCGTATCGGAAATCAATACGTCGAGGACGCCGGCTCGGAAACCTGCAACGGCACGACGAACTACACATTCATGGAACCGCCGAGCCCGTCGGGGAACCAGTTTACGTCGCGCCGTATCGGGATCACGTCCCGGCACCTGTTCGCGCAGGATCGGGGGCGGTTGTTCCTCGGTGTTTATGACGCGACGAACGTTTCGGACGTACACAGGGCCGTGAAAGATTCCCAGGGATACACGCTCAACGGTCGTTTGACCTACGCGCCGATGTATCAGCAGGACGGGCGTTGCCTGTTCCTGTTCGGCGGTTACTACAATTACACCGATCCGGGTTCGAACACCTTGCAAACCAAGGTCTCGCCGGGCGGATGGGGCGACGTCAAACTGGATTTCATCGATTCTGGTGCATTTTACGCTTCTTCGTACCAAACAGTCGGCGGCGAAGCCGTCTTCCAAAACGGCGGGTTCTGCGTTCAAGGCGAAATGTTCCTGCAACATTACGCGAGCGCCTACAGTGACAACTTGGCGCAAAACGACGACAAAGACGCCTACGGCGGTTTCGTTATGGTTCGTCAATTCCTTACTCGCGGCGACTACCGCAAGTACTCCAAAGACAGCGCTTGCTGGGGAGCCCCGGTCGTTCGTTGCCCGTTCATGACGTACAAACGCGGAACATTCAACTGCATTCAAGGCCCCGGAGCGTGGGAAGTCGCCGGATACTACGGCTACTACAACAACGACGATTTCGTCGGAGCCGCCGGCGGGGACTCCCGTTGGGGTCAGGACCATGAACTCGGCTTGGCTTTGAACTGGTACTGGAATCCGCAGACGAAGTGGTGCTTCAACTACATCCACCAGATTTCTGATTGGGATTACCAGGCAACGAACGGTTACAAGACGAGCAGCGACATTCTCGGCGTGAGCTGCCGCATCAACTTCTAAAAGAAGTTCCGGGAACGGCTTCGAGAACCGTTCCCACGTGAATCTCCTACGCATGAAACGCAAGAAGCCCCGAACCCGGGGCTTCATTTGCGTTACCCGGGGATTGCGGCGGAAGACCGCCTTCATCCCCGGCTCTTTGCACAGAATATTTTCAAAGTTCTTTAAGCGCCGTACTTTCCGAGTCGGTTGGCGTGCGCCAAGGCGAGGGGCATCAGGTACATCGCTTCGAAATGTCCAAGTCCGCCGGTGTTGGCCGCGGTTTCACCGAACATTTGACACGAATCGGTCCGGGCGAGATCGGAAACGATCAGCGTCGGGACCGGGTGAAAACTGTGCGACGCCATTTTCGCCGGAGTGCTGTGGTCGCCGGTCACGACCAGACAGGAAGGTTTCAGTTCCATGATTCTCGGGATCATCGAATCGAACTGCTCGATCATTTTCACTTTTTCGTCGAAGTTGCCGTCTTCGCCGCGCGAGTCGGTGTACTTGAAGTGAATGAAGAAGAAGTCGTATTCGTTCCAGACTTGTTTGAGAACGTCGATTTCCTCGGACAATGTTTTCGGTTTGCCGACGACTTCCATCCCGACGAGGCTGGCGAGCCCTTTGTACATCGGGTAAACGGCAATCGCGGCAGACTTCAGCCCGAACAGGTCCGGAAAATGTGGCAACGACGGCTTGGTCGCGAACCCGCGCATCGTGTGGTTGTTCGCTTTCGGTTGCCCGGCAAGGATTTTGACCGCTTGGGCATGGAATTCCTTGGCGATTTGAGCCGTTTTTTGGCTCGCTTCATCGTGCGCGACCGGGTCGAGAACCGGAACGCCGGTTTTTTGTGGATCGGTGTCCGCGACATTGCCGCCGAGCCCTTCGCCCCGAAATACGACGCAGAAACGATGTTCCTGGACCGGTTCGACGAAAATTTCGACGCCGGGAATCTTGATCGCTTTGAGCAATTCGACGACTTTCGTGCTTTCGTCGGTCGGAATCCGTCCGGCGCGGCGGTCGGTGATGTTGCCGACGGCGTCGGTCGTGCAGAAATTGCAGCGGATCGCGACATCCTTCGGTCCGACG
Organism: Thermoguttaceae bacterium; assembly: GCA_031556015.1. Classification (GTDB taxonomy): domain Bacteria; phylum Planctomycetota; class Planctomycetia; order Pirellulales; family Thermoguttaceae; genus JAVBSX01. The sequence continues at coordinate 336 of JAVBTU010000288.1, read as the reverse complement.
GCGAACCCGATCCCGGACGCTTCCAAAACACCGCGTCCGATCGGGAATTGGAGCGGATCGTAACCGAACAGACCCAAATGGCCCGGCCCGCTGCCCGGGGTAATGCCCGGTTTGATCGGGTAAGACATTCCGGAAACGCCGATTTTAGCGAGCGCGTCGAGGTTCGGCGTTTTCGCCGCTTCCAATTCGGTCGGCCCGCCCGGAGTCATCGGCAGCCCACCGAGTCCGTCCGCAACGAACATCACGATTTTCCCGCCGTCCGTTTCCCGTAAACTCTGCACCAATTCATGAAAATCCATCGGTTATTCCTTTCGTCAATTGTTGAGACCGCTGTTT
>JAVBTU010000037.1:0-7223 GCA_031556015.1 Thermoguttaceae bacterium | reverse complement strand
TGCGAGAAGTCGAGGTCCTGCTCCAGCCGCCTTCGGTTCTCTTTGAACTTCGCTCTCTCTTCCGGCGTGAACCACGATTCCGACTCCGATTCCGGCACCGGGTCGACGGGGACATAATCCCTGGCGGACTCGATGAACTTCGGTTGCGGTAGTCCGACGCTCTTGGCCGCCTGATCGGACGAGAGGATGCCCGCTTCGTACATCTTCGCGGCCACGAACATCCGCGCATCCCAATTCGACGGAACGTTCAGATTGTCCGGCAATTCGATCGTGATGAAAGGCATGGAGATTTAATGACTAATGAATTTAGTTGCAGTGTTGAAATAAATTCCGCATTCCATACCAGCCCCAAGCGTAAGCGCGGGGTGATTTAGGTCGGCAAATGCGGCAACTATTCTGACACTGTTTCTGATTGATCGTTTATTTCTTTGACGGAAACCTCCCCTTCGTAGGGTTGGGAAAATTCTGATTCGAATTCAATTTCGTATTCCCGCTCGTCCTTTTGGTCGCGAAGGAAGAAATAGTGAGGATAAAAGTTGTTTTCCGAAAAGACGATCTTCTCCCCCGGCTGGAGGGACGTTTTTCCGGCGATTTGGCTCACGACTTCCGCCTGAATCGTATACCTTTTTTGAAAAAAGTCGAGAGTATGGTCGATCTTGTCAATTTTCACACGAACGACGGTTCGATCCGCTTTTTTCGGCCTTTTGACGACCAACTCCTCTGTGAGATCGTTTCCACGGGAATCGACGATTTTCTCGATTGTGAGGATTTTCGCGTCGCTTTCCTTCGAATCCTTATCCGAAAGAAAGCGAAGTGTGATCTCGTAACTCTTCCCGGGTTTGAGCTTGAACGTTTCGCTGCTCCAATAAACGTCCTTTCCGATCATGTTGTCGTAAACGATGAACCAGAGCGGCTGATCCGGAAAAACGCGATCAATGACTCTCGCGTCCTCGAAAATGTTTTGATACTCAAAGAGTCGACCGAATCCATATTGGCGCGAGCCTTGCGTGCCGAGCCGCAAATCACAGCCGGGAGCGCGCAGCGGATTCCCCTGTTCATCGAGAACTTGTGCCTTCGAAACGTAGGCGTACCGAGGAACGACGACGTCGGCCTCAAGATTTAATTTTTCTTCCGAGAGAATGACGGATTCCGATCTGCCGAGTTCACCGGATCGGACACAGAGCGTCGTCGTCGGCAGGTACGCGATTCCCTCGGAATCAAAGCTGTAGTGAGTCGGAGCGTATTCGGCTTCGTATTCCCCGTTCGATACGTTTTCAATCATAACGCCCCCCCCACCGCGTTCACTACTGGTATTAAGATAAAGTTGCGGCTCCGGGATCAATTCGCCGGTATCGTCGTAAACCTTCCCTTTGATTTTCCAGCGGAGAAACATGAAATCCCGCACGGTCGACCGCGGCGTTTCGGTCAGAGGAACATCCCGTCCGTCGGGATCCTTGAACGAAGCGATCGTCAACTTTCGGACCTGAGCGCCGTTTTTTTCGAGCGTGAGCCATTTCAAAACGACGTCGTACCGACCGATTTTATCCAAGGAAAATTCGGGCGTTGTCTCGACACTGGGGACACGGTCGAATCGACTCAGTGAAAAACTCATGTTCTCTCGCGGAAGAACACTCACTTGAAACGAACCATCTTCTCCAATATCCGCGAACTGGCCCAGCAGAAAACGGTTTCCAGAAAAATTGATGTTTCTGGATTCGTCGCGATCCGTTTCGATTCGGCCGACCACAAAAGCAGCCGGCACCAAAATAAACTCCAGTTCGCGCGATACACCGACGTACAATCTCGAAATATCGTTTGCCGGATCGTTCGACCTTGCCCACATTTCCTGTTGGGGTCCGTTTTGGTTTTTGGCTTCCGATTGAGGCTTGGGTTGTGGTTCGACGGCGAATTGATAAATGGTCGGTTTTTGAAGAAAACGATCTTCATACCGCGCGTTAAGCATCGGTTGATAGTTTTCCTTTTTAATGTAGGGAAGATTTGCATAACCGTCTTTTTTCGCTTGAATGCTGATCCTACCCCCTTCCCGTGACAGCCAGGTGTCGTTGACTTTCAAATCATCGACGGAAAAGCACAGCGTAAACCGGCCTTGTTCGTCGGTCAACACTTCGGGGCCGACGTTCTTGAAATTATATGCTCGAATCGCGCTGTGATAATTGTAGTCGATCACGATCTTTGCATCGGGGATCGGTGTCCCTTCCTGCGTTTTGACGATGCCGGTTATCTTAAAAGGACGTTGCTCTTCGTACAACTCTTCCGAAACTGGTTCTTCTCGAAACACGACAAAGACTTCGACTCTTCCCGATTCCGGAATGTCGACATCATACCCTTTTTGAAGCGGAACCAGGCACGACTTGTCCGATAGGTTAAATGGCGGCCCTTCGACTTCAAACCGGTATTTTCCCGCAGGAAGCGATTGAACGATATCGATCTTCGACGAGGTCAGAATACGTCGTATTGGAGTCCGACATTCGAGACATTCGATTTTTGTAACGTCTGCATTTTTGACCACTGCGTTGGATTCTTCTTGACGCATTCGAACACAAAGCGTCGCCAGCTTTCGTTCTTTGAGGAGAATGGAGCCGTTCGGGTTTTGCGCATTCAATAGAACCGGGCCGCCTTCGAAAATGTTTCCGCCGTATCCTTCGATTCGCGCATCGGCAACGATAAAATACTCGCCGGAAGGAAGGTCTTGCACAATAAATATGCTGCGAGGATGCTCTTTCCCGTCTGGCGACGCAAGACTGCGGGGTCCGCTATAGATGGTCCAAGACGCTCCTTCGCCCCGGTCGCTTTTGTGCCAAATCGTCAAATCGGGCAAGGCGAACAACACCGACTCCGGTGTTTCCGTTTGGACCGTCAAGGTGAATTGATGACGGCCCGAAGCGACATCATCGGTTTCGCCGACGCATAATGGCGTCATAATGAAAAAGAATAAAATCCGAAATGAATTTTTCATTGAAACCCCCGTATTGAATGACGAACACAACACCATTCCCCGTTTGGCCCGCGAACCGCCGGTTCCGGGGACGCTTTTTGCGAACGGACAACCGTTGGATGTTCCGCAAGTTGCGCTGCGCTTCCCATGCGGCTCTTTCAATATACCACACGAAAGCGTTCATTGAAACGTCGTTTTCTTCTTCAAAACGTGGTGATAATGCTGTGTGAAGCGGGAGAAAAGAGGCGAAATTGAACCTCGACCAAAGATTGAATCCCGCCGTGAAAGGGGGTACAATACGGGCTGTGAACCGTATTTCTTGCAACGAAACCAGGACAGGAATAGAAACCCATGAAAACGATCGTTTCGCTCATCGTCGTCTTGTTGATCTCGGTCTCAAACCTCCAGGCGGCCCCTCCGTTTCTCGTCAAGGACGGTCAAACGGATTTCAAAATCGTTCTCGCCGACGCTCCGCGAGCCATTGAACAATCCGCCGCGAAGGAGCTGAAAACGTATCTCGACGAAAGCACCGGGATCGACTGGATCGTCGCGGCGGAAAAAGACGTTCCGGAGACCGCCCCGCAAATCCTCGTCGGGAATTCACCGCGCGCGAAAAAATTCTTTCCCGAAATCGCTCCGGAAAAAATTCCTTACGATGGAATCGAGATTCATGCCAAAGGAAACAAGCTCCTGTTGACCGGACATGAGCTACGTGGACCGCTTTACGCCGTAAATACGTTTCTCGAAAACGAACTCGGCGTCCGTTGGTGGACGTCGACCGAACAAAAGGTCCCGGCCCATAAAACGCTTGAGTTGAAACCGCTCGACATTTCGTACCATCCGAAACTGGTTTATCGGGAAGCGTATTACAAGGACGCGTTCAACCCGATGTTCGCAACGCGGATGAAATGCAACGGGTCCGGCGAAAACATTCCCGCGGAGTACGGTGGACATCATCGGTTCGTTTATTTCGTTCATTCGTTCTTCCCGCTGATACCGCCGGAAAAATACTTCGCGGACCATCCGGAATGGTACAGCGAAATCGACGGCAAGCGAAAGCACGAACACGCCCAGCTTTGTTTGACCAACGACGAGATGCGAAAAGAGCTGACGAAAAACGCGATCGAAGCACTCCGCAAGAATCCGGACGCGAAATTCATCTCGATCAGCCAAAACGATTGGTACGGCTTCTGTACCTGCGAAAACTGCAACAAGATCGCCGAAGAGGAAGGTTCGCAGTCCGGTCCGCTGATCGTTTTCGTCAATAAAGTCGCCGAGGACATCGGCAAGGAATTCCCCGACGTGTACGTTGAAACGCTTGCCTACCAGTATACCCGCAAGCCGCCCAAACACGTCAAACCGCGGGACAATGTGGTCGTTCGACTTTGTACGATCGAATGCTCCTTCGTCCAGCCGCTGACCGGCGAACAGAACAAATCGCTTTGCGACGACATGGAAGGATGGAGCAAGATCGCCAAACAGCTTTTCGTGTGGGACTATGTTACGAATTTTTCGTCGTACATTTTGCCGCATCCGAATCTCCGTGTTCTCGCGCCGAACATCCGGTTTTTCGTCGATCACGGGACCATCGGCCTGTTCGAGCAGGGGGATTCGTACTGCACGGTCGGCGATTTCGTCCGGTTGCGCAACTGGGTGATCTCACGTTTGATGTGGGACCCGACGCTCGATGAAAAGCAATTGACGCACGAATTCCTGACCGAATACTACGGCGGCAAGGCGACGCCTTTCCTGTTGGAGTATTTTGACACCCTTTTGAACAAAGCGGAATCGACCGGCAAACACATCGGCTGTTTCCGGGAGAACACGGACGATTGGCTCGATTACGAAACACTCTGCAAAGCGACCGCGCTTTTCGACAAAGCGATCGCGGCGGCGGAACAGGAAAGCGGCAAGGATTCCGAGTTCGTCCAGCGTTTACGCCGGGAACGGTTGCCGTTGGAGCATGTTTGGCTCAAGGGATACTATAAATTCAAACGGATCGCGGAATCGAAAGGGGAAAAATTCCTCGGGCCCGCCGACCCGATTGAAGCGTGCAAAGAGTTTTTCGCGATTTGCGAGAAGTACAACGTGACCGCGTATCGGGAATACAATACGCCGACCCTGTTCGCCGAATTCAAGGAAAACATGTTCCGCCGTTTCGGCCAACCGGCTCCCGCTCCGGAAGAGTTCAAAAATCGCGATCCGAACACGTGGACGGACGTTCAGGAGTATGAATTCCGCACGTCGAACGTGAACAACTGGGCGTCGATCGTCGACGATCCGGCGGCGTCCAACGGTCGGGCCGTGAAAATGCCGGGCAATCACTACGAGTGGGCCGTTTCGGTTCCGCTGGAAACCGTCGCGCCGCTGTGGGATGGCGCCGGTTCCGATGCGCAATTCAAAGTTGTCGCTTATGTCCGCTGCGATGCGACCGCCAAGGACGGGCTCGCGATGACCTGCGGAATTTACGACGAAAAGGAACGCAAAGGGGTTGCACAAAAGAATCTCGACGTGTCCGAAATCGCCGGGTCGGAGTACAAAAAAGTCGAATTCGGCCCGCTGCCGTTGACGACGTCGATGTACATCTGGTTCGCCCCGCCGAAACGGGAAGGGGAAGTCCAGGCGGTTTACATCGATCGAGTGATCATCGCCCGTTAGGCTTGCGATTTCCCTTTATAAAGTTTTCGTCCCAGCGTCGGAATGTAGTTCGTCCAGGCTCCGTCGGCGTTGGGATCCTCGAACATCTGTTTCTGGAATTCGGCGATTTTCGAGTCGAGCGAATCGATGTAATGGAGCGCGACGGCTTCGAGGGTCATGGGGAGCTTGGAACTGCCGTTTTCGTACGTACCGTGGTGGGAAATGAGCAGATGCTTCAACACCATCGCCAATTCCGGATCGAACGATTCGCCGGTCAGCTTTTCGGCTTCCCGGATTTTATCGTGCAGGATTTCGACACCGAGAAACGGATGCCCGAGCATTTGGCCGGAATCGGTGTAAAGCATCTCCGCCCCGACGGTCAATTCTTCGGTTTTACCGATGTCGTGCAACAGCGCCCCGACGAGGAGAATGTCGCGGTTGAGCATCGGATACAGCGGGGCGATTTTGAGTACGGTTTCCATCATCGCGACCGTGTGTTCCAGTAGTCCGCCGGGATAAGCGTGATGAAGTTTGACGCCCGCCGGGACCTTGGTAAACACCGACATGAACTTTTCGTCCAGTAAAATGCAGTCGCAGAGATTTTTCAGGTGGTAATTGTCCACAGTCTTGAGCATCTCCTTGAGCCGGGCACGGAGTTGGTCGATGTTAATCGGACGAAAACGGCGATAATCTTCTTCGTCGACCGACCCCGGATCGACTCGGACGATTTTTTTCGCGATCAGTTGCAGCGAACCCTGAAACCGCTGGACGGCGCCTTCGACTTCGACGTAATCGTTGACGTCGAAAAGATGGAACAGTTCGTCGGTCGCATTCCAGAGCCGTCCGCCGAGTGTCCCGGTTTTATCAGCAACGGAAAACTGAATGTACAGATTCCCATTCTTATTCGGTCGCAACTGGGCCTCCGTGACCTGGTAAACTTCCTTGATCGTTTCGTTGTCCCGAAGTTGATTGATGAATTTGTGCATGTTGTGGAGTTGGGAGTCAGGTGTCAGGTGTCAGGTGTCAGGTGTCAGAGCGGGAAGCGTAAGCGAGCGTTTTAAATAACAAATAACAAATAACAAATAACAAATAACAAATGAGAAATGAGAAATGAGAAATGAGAAATGAGAAATGAGGTTTCTGACTACTGACTACCGGCTACTGACTACTACTTATGCTTATCTGTCGTCTGTTGCCTGTCGTCTGCCGTCTTCTCTATTTTTTTGAACGATTTTCGGTGCGAGCGTTTTTTTGATGTCGATGAATTCGTCGCGCTCCAGATGTCCCTCTTGGCGCATCCGGTCGAAATCGACGAGGTTTTCCTCCTGCGTCGGGATTTCTTCGCGGCCCTCGCTCCGAATGCGACCGACCACGTAGTAGGCGATCGCAATAAGAATCGCGGTTCCGGCAATCCCGAAAATCCATTCCGCCGCGGAGCTGGTCAGTACTTCTTTCCACATCGGCGTTGTCGGTTAACTCCAGATTTCCAGCCCGATTTCCAATTCGATTTCGAGTCGATGGTCGACCTGCGTGCGGACCAGTTCGATCAGCCGCAGTACGTCGCTGCTGGTACATTCCGCTTCGGCGACGATGAAGTTGGCGTTGCGTTCGCAAATCACGGCGCCGCCGA
>JAVBTU010000557.1:0-2625 GCA_031556015.1 Thermoguttaceae bacterium | reverse complement strand
CGCCGGATCGTCGCGGTCGGTTTCCCAGAAACCGTTCGAAAGACGTTTCATCGGGAACGGTCCGAGCGTCGGTTCGGATTCTTCGCTCTTGTCGCCGACATATCCGCCGGCGATATGGTTGCGCGGGGTCGGCTCTTCCAGCGGCTTGCGGTCGGTATCAATAATATTCCAAAGCCGTCCGAAAATCAGTTCCACGTTCCGCGCATTCGGCGCCCAAACGACAAAGTGGGCACGGAGATCGGTCCCGTCGCTTTCCGTCGAGTTGACGACGTTCCGCCGAATATTTCGTGCGCCGAGGTATCGATGATTCGAAAGCGCCCGAATTTGCCGGGTCTGTTCATTCGGTTTTGGAATCTGACTGCATTGAATTGCTTCGACGGCCCCGTCCCGGTTGAGCGTTTTCCAGTTGAACGAAAACGGCGAGTCGGTTTCGATGCCCCAGTGCAACCATTTGCCCGACTGGGTTTCCGGAAAATCGAGTACGGCCCGAAACGCCGGACAGCGATCTTCGGCGAGGAACGGGGGCATTTCCACCTTTTGCCAAACGACGTTCTCGACGGCGATCTCGTCCCACGGTTTTTCGAGAATCGTTCCGTGCAGCCAAACCTTTTGAAAAACGGACCGCTTGATCCCCGTATAGAAAATGAATTCGATGGACATGATGTGAAAACCGTAAAAAATGCCGGAAGGGAAAAGACTCCTGAGACGGCGAGTCGTTCCATTATACCCGTTTCCGGAAAATTGTCATGCTTTTCGAGAAGCCCAAATCCGCGATCCGGCTTTTGCTTCATGGGAATTACAGTATGATTACCATGAAAACTGATTCCGCGATTGATTTTCAAGAGAAAGGACTATGATGCAACGAACCGATCAACGCCGTGAGGACGAATTACGTCCGATTTCCTACCAAAAGAATTTTGCCGGAGCCGCGGCCGGGAGCGTATTGATTTCCGCGGGAAAGACGACCGTACTTTGTACGGCAAGCATTACGGAGGAAATTCCAAAATGGATGCCGAAAGATTCGACTAAAGGTTGGATTACCGCCGAATACCGCATGTTGCCCGGCAGTACCGCTCCACGATCGCCGCGCGGCGACCGCCCCGACGGTCGGGCAACCGAAATTCAACGGCTCATCGGGCGTTCGCTCCGGGCGATTGCCGACCTTGAATCACTCGGACCACGTTCGGTGTACTGTGATTGCGACGTGATCTGCGCCGACGGGGGGACGCGAACGCTCAGCATTACCGGGGCGTATATCGCTTTGGTCGAGGCGTTGCGCTCGATTCGGGAAAAACTGCCCGACCCGGATAAATTCCCGCTCGTCGATTCCGTTGCTGCAATCAGCGTCGGGATCGTCGGGGGGCGGCCGCTGCTCGATCTGTGTTACGTGGAAGACGTCGACGCGGAAGTCGATATGAACCTCGTGATGACCGGCTCCGGAAAGTTCATCGAAATTCAAGGAACCGGCGAAGAAGCGACGTTTACCGACTCGCAATTACAGGAAATGCTCACGCTCGGCAAAACCGGAATCGCGCGATTGACGGAAATTCAGCGCGAAGCTTTGGGAGGGTGAAAACTTCGCGTTTCGGTTGCGAAGGGCGTCGGTTGGTGTATAATCGGCGTCCCCGGGCGATGCCGCCCGTTTTTGGTCCCATCCAACTTTCGTTTCCTCATTCCGCAATGCTCCGAACCGACGAAATCCTTTCGACCATCCGTATGCTTCATGCGGAACACCTTGACGTCCGGGCTGTGACGCTCGCCTTGAATATCAACGAGTGCGCGGCGCCGAGCAGCGAGCAGGTTTGTCGGAAACTGCACCATAAAATCACGTCCAAAGCGAAACGACTCGTCCAGGTTTGCGACGAGGTCGGCGCCAAGTACGGCATTCCCGTAACGAATAAGCGGTTGGCGATTTCGCCCGTGTCCACGGTCCTGGCCGGACACGGTCGAACCGCGGCAGTCGACATTGCCAAAACTCTCGATCGGGCGGCGACCGAGTGCGGCGTCGATTTCGTCGGCGGATTCACGGCCCTGGTTCACAAAGGGATTTCCCACGGAGCCCAAGTCGTGCTTGATTCCCTGCCGGAAGTTCTCGCGTCGACCAAGCGGGTCTGCTCTTCCATCAATGTCGCGTCCCGAAAAGCGGGGATCAACATGGACGCCGTGCGCCAGATCGGCGAAATCCTGCCGAAAATCGCCGACGCGACGCGGGAAAGCCGCGGTTTCGGGTGCGCCAAGTTGGTCGTGTTCGCCAATATTCCGGAAGACAATCCGTTCATGGCCGGCGCCTATATGGGGGCCGGTGAACCTGAAACGACGATCAACATCGGCGTTTCCGGACCGGGCGTCGTCGGTAGTGCCCTCAAGCGCCGCATCGCTTACGCCGAATCGGCCGGCAAAAAGCTGACGCTCGGCGATCTGGCCGAGGAGATCAAAACGACGAGTTTCCGCGTAACCCGGGTCGGCGAACTGATCGGACGGGAAGTCGCGGAGAACCTTGGAATCCAATTCGGAATCGTCGACCTTTCGCTCGCTCCGACCCCGACGGTCGGGGACAGTATCGGCGAGATTCTCAAGACGCTCGGAATCGCGAAAATCGGGGCGCCCGGCTCGACGGCGGCAGTC
>JAVBTU010000169.1:0-5083 GCA_031556015.1 Thermoguttaceae bacterium | reverse complement strand
GAAATGATTGTCGGAACCGACCAACTCCCCCAGTGAGGCCGGTTTCATTGCATGCCGCGACGATGGAGCCTGGTGCGTTTTTCGGTCTCGTTTTCAAAAAGCAGGATTAACAAGGACTCTTTTTCGAAGCGGCCGAGTTGCGGAGTTCCCGCTTGAGAATTTTTCCCGTCGGTCCCTTGGGAAGCTGGTCGAGAAATCGTACCGTTTTGGGGCATTTGAAAGGGGCGAGGTGGTCCCGACAGTATCGGAGCAGAACCTCCGAAGTACACGCTTCCCCTTCGTGCAGCACGACGAACGCGACGACGTTTTCGCTGAGCGTATCGTCCTGGACGCCGATCACGGAAACTTCCTTGACCGCGGGGTAATGCAGCAGAATTTCCTCGATTTCCCGCGGATAGATGTTCATCCCGGCGCGGATGATCACGTCTTTTTTGCGATCGACGATGTAGAAAAATCCGTCGGCGTCCATTTTGGCGACGTCTCCGGTTCGGAACCAGCCGTTGTGCATGACCGCTTGCGTTGCCAGCGGGTCCTTATAGTACCCTTTCATCAGATTATGGCCGCGAACGACCAGTTCGCCGACTTCATCCGGCTCGGCAAGGGTTCCGTCGTCTCGCATGATACGAACCTGCGTACCGAGAATCTGGGGACCGATCGAGCCGGGTTTCGAGTCGCGGTCTCCTTTGTGCGAATAGTTCGTGATCGGACTCGTTTCCGAAAGACCATATCCTTCGGACAAAACGGTCCCGAACGCGTCCTGAAACTCAACGGCAAGCGACGGCGGGAGCGGCGCTCCGCCGCTGATCGCCAAACGCAACGCGGTCGCGTCGATCGGGCTGCGTTTCTGGTGCTGCAAAAGAAGGTGGAACATCGTCGGGACGGCGGCGATGAAAGAAATTTTGTGCTGTTCGATCTGGTGCAGCGCTTTTTTCGGCTCGAATTGTGGAACCAAAACGATTTTCGCCCCCGCGATGATAAACGCGTTTTGAATCACCGTTTGCCCGAACGAATGGAAAAGCGGAAGAATGCCGAGCCCGACGTCGGTTTTCGAGTAGATGATACAGTGATGGGCCGTGTAAAACGCGTTGGAGAACATGTTGAAATGACTCAACTCCGCTCCTTTGGGCCGACCGGTCGTTCCGGACGTATAAAGAACGACCGCCGTGTCGTCCGGACCGGTTTGTACCGTATCGAATCGGCCCGGCTGCTCTTCCAGGAGAGGTTCCAGGGCGGACAGCGTGTTCGAATGGGCCGAACCGTTCGGGGAGAAGAACGGGCGGAGCTTTTGGTATTCCGTTTCGGAATTTTCGCCGAGCAAAATCAGGTGTTCGCAATCGTCGATCATCCGGAACGCTTTGAAACAACGATCGGAAAAAGCGGACCAGGCAAGTAGGCATTTCGCGTCGGAATGGTCGAGCTGATATGCGATTTCGTTCTCCAGGAGCATCGTATTGATCGGAACGACGATACCGCCCAACGCAAGAATACCGAAATAGGCGGCCGTAAATTCCGGGACATTCGGGACCATCAGGGCGACGTGATCTCCCCGCCGGATTCCGAACGAACTGAGCGTTTCGGCGATTTTTTTCGACCAAAGGTCCAGTTCTCGATACGTATAGGATCGGTCTTCGCTGACCAAAACGGTTCGATCCGAAAATTGCTCCGCGGAATCATTCAGGATCGTCGCTAAATTCAAGCTCATCGGAGTAGGGAGAACGAAAAAAGTGGAGAAACGAATCGCCAAAAAGAATTGTTCCACGTTAATAAACTGCCGAAATTTGTCAAGACAGCCCGCTTTCGTCCGAATTGAGGACGGGAACGGGAATCCCGAAAAGAAAATCTTTCCGTCCATTTGACCGAAGGAGGAGAGCGAATATAATCGGGGTTGGACTTTTTCGTTTTCACATAATCCGCCGAATATTCTCATTTTTCCGCTGCTCCATGAAGACGCCCCCCCACGACTTGGATGAAGGAACGATTCGCCGTATCGATTGGCAGGAACTTTGCCCGGCCGTGCTGTTGCCGCAAGCGGTTTCCATTGCAACCGGTTTTCGCGTTCTCTGGGTCGCCTCGCTCGGCGTTTTATTGACCCTGTTTCTCGGCTTTCTCCTCAATGGGATCACATCCCAACTTGCGCAAAAAGAACTGGACCGGCTCGACGCCGCCCCCGTGGAAAGCCGGGACGACGCCGAGTACGAAAAATTGGCCGCACAGTCCCGGGCCGATCAAATTCGGCTCGACTCGTTAACCCGACCGCTCCCCTACCGGCATCCTGAAAGAAATCTGGAGAAGGACCGGCCTTTCCTTCTGGAAACGTTTCGAGTCCCGACGTTTTCCGAAGCGGCCGATTCCGTCCTCCTTCCGTGGAAACTGCTCGGTGATTCGCTTTGCCGCGTTTTTCCGTTGCGTCAAACATGCTTCGGAAACGTCGTTTCGCTGATCTGGTTCGTCGGCGTTTTCGTGATCTGGACGCTTGCCGGGGCGGTCGTTTCCCGGTCGGCCGCCCTGCAGGTTACGGTCGGTCAATACGCCCGTTGGAGTCAACTGCGAACCTTCCTGAACTGGCGGCTGCGGTCGTATTTCGCGGCGGTGCTGATTCCGATTGTCGGACTCCTCTTTTGCGGTCTTGCGGTGAGCATCGCCGGTTGGTTGACGTTCATTCCGGTCGTCGGTTTTCTCGCAGCTCTCCTCTTCCCGATCGCGCTTTTTTTCGGTTTCTGCTTCGCGATCCTGGGAATCGGGCTCCTTTTCGGCTGGCCGCTTGCTTTCGCGGCGGTGAGCGTCGACGGTTCCGACGGATTTGACGCCGTGAGCCGTTCGTATTCCTATGTTTTTCAGCGACCGTTGCAATATCTCGTGTACGCGTTTTTGGCAATCGTGATCGGTGCAATCGGTTTCTTTTTCATTTCGTGGTTCGTCGATCTGACCCTTGCGCTCGTTGCGAGCTGGGGGCGGGTTCCGCTCGTCGATTTCGCGTCCCTGCCGCAATCCGAAGGGGAAATCGTCGCTCCGTCGCTCACGCTTCGGATTCTCTACTTTTGGTGCTGGTGTTTTCAAGTCGTCAAAGTGGGATTCCTGTTCGGATACTTTTGGGTCAGCACGGCGATCGTTTACGTGATTCTCCGCCGCAGCGTCGACGGAACGCCGATCGAGGACATCCGATTTCCCCCCCGGGAATCACCCAAGGTTCAGAAAATCGCATCGGTAAAAACCGACGAGAAGGGGGCGCCGGAAGTTGGATAATTTTTTGATTGAGAATCGCGGAGTACCGGCCAAAAGGGCGTAATATTTTATGAGACGACTATCCTCTATCCTCTATCCTCTATCCTCTATTCTGCTGTTGTTTCCGTGCGCTGCCCCTGCCGCGGTTTCGGAAACGGAGCTTCGCCAGTCGATCACGCAGGGGCTCGATTGGCTTGCGGCGAAGCAGTCCAGTCGCGGCTCCTGGGAGGCGTCGGACTCCGCGTACCCCTGCGCCATGACCGGAATGGCCGGGATCGCGCTGCTTTGCGAAGGGTCGACCCCAACGCAGGGAAAATACTCCGAGAACGTGAGAAAAGCGGTCGAATTTCTTCTGTCCCGCAGCCGGACGAACGGTCTGATCGGCGACCCGAAATCGGACGACCGATATACCTACGGACATGGATTCGGGATGCTGTTTCTTTCGCAGGTTGTTGGGGAAGAAGAGTTTGCGGACCATCGGCAGGAGATAATCGACGTCCTCACACGGGCGGTCGAGTTTACCGGTAAAGCCCAGACTCGGGAAGGCGGATGGGGCTACGTCAGCGCGGCGGACGGGAGCAATTTCGACGAAGGCTCGACGACGATCACGCAGGTCCAGGCGCTCAGGGGCTGCCGCAACGCCGGGATTCCGGTACCGAAAGAGATCGTGGACAAAGCGATCAGTTACATTCATCGCTGTTCCATTCAGGGGGGTGCCGGCGGTGTACAGTATAACATCGGCGGCGGGGGGGGGAGACCGCCGATCAGTGCGGCCGCGATTGCCTGTCTGTACAACGCCGGCGAATACGATGATTCCTACGTCCCGAAGCTGTTGACCTACTGCGACAAGACGTTGCAGATCGGCGAGCGGGACGACGGGCATTGGCATTACGCCCACTACTATTTCGCCCAGGTCAAATACCGGCAAGGGGGCAAGGAGTGGGAAAACTACCGGGATAAAATCTACCGGAAGATCATTAACGAAGCCGCGTCCGACGGTAGTTGGTCGCAAGGTTACATCGGAACGGTCTACACGACCGCGATCAACCTGACCATCCTCCAACTCGAAAAAGCGGCGCTGCCCATTTACCAAAGGTAAATGGGAATTATGAATTATGAATTACTAATTGTGAATTGGCTCGCAACTTATGTCTTGTCATAATTCATAATTCACAATTCATAACTAAAAATTCCCCGCATCCGGGGTGGTCGTATAGGGCGTACCGCCCATGCCGGAGCAGGGGTCCATGGTCGCACACGGATCGCAGCAGTTGGGCACCGGGGAATACACCATTTGGGGAGAACTCATGTACGTCGGCATGGGTTGGGCTTCCTGGGCCGGTTTGTTGAACGGCCAAAGCGAGCCGCGACGACACCACTCCGAAGGGGGCGAAATCGTACAGCCCAGGGAAAACGACGACACGAAAACAAGGCATGCGAACAAGACGATTTTTTTCATCGGAATACTCTCTTCATCAGGGGGTGATATCGATCGGTTTCTCCGGAAACCGCAAGAATTTCGGGGGGCATGAGTCGGACGCCGATCCTCTGAATCGGAACCGGCCCCGAGTCTCGGGAACTCTACACCACGTTTGGTGAAAAGCAAACGAAACCGGTTTTTTTTTGCCGCCAATCCTTTGAAGGAAACTTCGGTATTCCACAAGACCCGGTTTATCGGGAAAGTTTACCAAGGCAGTATCTGGAGCACAGGCTTCCAGCCTGTGTCACGCAACGCCGTTAAGTGATTTTTCCCTTGGAGTGCGGGCGCCTCGCCCGCCAGTGGGAAGTCGGGGACCGTTTGCCGGGCTTGCTTCCGCTTCGCGAGGGAAGCGAAAGACCGGGATATTCAAGTGCGGGCGAG
>JAVBTU010000283.1:0-4375 GCA_031556015.1 Thermoguttaceae bacterium | reverse complement strand
GTCGCCTCGATCACCGGTCCCATTTTGGCCAGCTCCGCCTCGCTGGGAAGCGGGGCAACTTTGCGGGCCGGCTGGGCCGGTTGGGCGGGCTTCGCCGGACCTGATTTGGCGTCCGCCGGCTGTTCGCCTGAAGCGACTTTTTTCGCCCCATCCGGAACGGCCGCGGATTCTTCACCTTTTTTACATCCCGCGACACCCAATAAAAGGAATAAAGCCAATATTACAATGGCCTCTATCTTTTTATACTCCATCTGACGCTTAAACAACCGTGTCATAAACGATTTACTCTCTTTCTGATTGGAATTTCCTCGACATTTTCGTGCCGGCTGTTGACCTCAGTCATAAAAAGTAGCCACATGGCCTGCCATGCGAAAATTGCGTTTCCAGCGCACAGCAGGCTATGCGGCTACCGTTCATTTTTTTCATCAAACAGAAATCATTTTAGACGGAATCGAAAAAAGAGACAAGATCATCTCGAAACGGTTTTTCCCGCGACGGATGATCATGGTTTTTCCGGTTTCGGAACGCCGCGATTGTCTTTCCCGCTTTTTTTGTTGTCGGCTCCGGATTTTGCACCCCGTCTGCCGCGTCGCCCTTTCGGGGTGAGTTTGTCGAAGTCGATCATCCCTGTTTTCTTGCCGATGTGCTTACGCATTTCCTCGATCCGGTCGCGCAAGACGGCGGCCTTCTCAAATTCGAGATTATCCGCCGCGTCGAGCATTTCGCGTTCCAGCTCGTTGATGTATTCCATCGTGATGAAGATGTCGTCCTCTTTGGCCCCAACGGCGGCGTTCGCCTCAGCATGGGCGGCAGCCTCCGCTTCGATGCCATGTCTGATATTCTTGCGAATTGTTTCCGGGGTGATGCCGTGGACGCGGTTGTATTCCTGCTGAATCTTGCGCCGGCGCTCGGTTTCTTCGATGGCCCTACGCATTGATTCGGTCACCTTGTCGGCGTAAAGAATCACCTTGGCGTTGACATTTCGGGCACTTCGACCGATGGTTTGAATGAGCGAGGTTTCGCTGCGCAGAAAACCTTCCTTATCGGCGTCCATGATGGCCACGAGCGAGACTTCCGGCAAATCGAGCCCTTCGCGGAGCAGGTTCACGCCGACCAGAACATCGAAATGTCCTTCACGCAAGTCCCGCAAAAGTTCAACTCGTTCGAAAGCGTCCAGTTCGCTGTGGAGCCATTTGCAGCGAACGTTTTGCTTGCTGAAATAAGCGGCCAAATCCTCGGCCAGCTTTTTCGTGAGCGTCGTGACGAGAATCCGTTCCTTGACCTTGACCCGTTCGCGGATTTCCTCCAGCAAATGCGGCACCTGTTTGGCCGCCGGAGCGACCTCGACCACGGGGTCCAAAAGACCGGTCGGGCGAATCACCTGTTCGACGACTTTGTTCTCGCAACGTTCCATTTCATAAGGGGACGGTGTCGCGGAGACGAAAACGACCTTGTTGATCTTCGCTTCCCATTCGTCGAACTTGAGCGGCCGGTTATCCAAAGCACTCGGAAGCCGAAAGCCGTGATCGACGAGGTTTTTCTTGCGGGCCTGGTCGCCGGAGAACATGGCGCGAATTTGCGGAGCTGTGACGTGGGATTCGTCGACGAACATCAGAAAATCATCCGGAAAAAAACTGAAAAGCGTGTCCGGCGGCGAACCCGGTTTGCGGTCGGCGAGCGGCGCGCTGTAATTTTCGATCCCCGGGCAATAACCCATTTCCTGCATCATTTCCATATCGTATCGGGTTCGGGCGCTGATCCGCTGGGCTTCGAGAATCATCCCCCGATCACGAAAAAACTTGATCCGTTCCTGAAGTTCCGCTTCGATCCGCTTGATCGCCTCGGCGACACGCTCTTCCGGCATCACAAAATGCTTGGCCGGATAAACGTAAAACTCATCAAGCCGCTGAATCGTTTCGCCGGTCAGCGGATTGATGATCGAAATCTGCTCGATTTCGTCCCCCCAGAATTCGACGCGGACGGCGAACTCTTCGTAGGACGGATAAGTCTCGACGCAATCGCCGCGAACCCGGAATTGACCGCGTTCGAAGGCGACGTCGTTGCGGTCGTATTGAATATCGATCAATTTCGCGAGCATCTTGTCGCGTTGAATTTCGTCGCCGACGCGCAAGGGGACCATCATGTTGCGATAATCTTCCGGCGACCCGAGTCCGTAAATGCAAGAAACGCTCGCGACGATAATCACGTCTTTTCGCGTCACGAGCGAACTGGTCGCCGAGAGCCGGAGTCGGTCGATTTCCTCGTTGATCGACGCATCTTTTTCGATGTAGATGTCCCGCTGCGGAATGTACGCTTCCGGCTGATAATAATCGTAATAGGAAACGAAATACGCGACGGCGTTGTTCGGGAAAAACGCTTTGAACTCACTGTAAAGCTGGGCCGCGAGCGTTTTGTTGTGCGACATGACGAGCGTGGGCCGATTGAAATGCGCGATCACGTTCGCCATGGTAAACGTCTTCACGGAGCCCGTGACGCCCATGAGCGTTTGGTACTTGTCGCCGTTTTCAATGGTGCGTATAATCTTGTCGATCGCCTGCGGCTGATCGCCGGACGGTTGGAACGGAGCTTGAAGGTCGAACATGGGTTATCGTCGTCGTGAATTGCGGAAAAGACGGTCTTCGTCGTTGGTTAGTTTTTTTTGCACATGAAAGAAACAAGCAGATACAGCACCAAAAACAATAAAAAACTGTATGCGGTTCCCAAAGAGAATATCTCTACGATATAAAACAGTTCGCTATCGGGCATTAGCAACGAGAAAAACGGAGAAAAGACGGCTTTGGGAAGTGTAATCAAAACCCATTCCGCCAGCGGTGATGGTGGTTGAGCATGGGCGCTAACACCACCGCTTAAAATAAGAACGTCGATCCACCACACGACAATTCCGATGGGAACGGCAAAAATCAACGCAAGGATGATGAAGAAATAGCTTTTTTGAAACCAGCATTTTTCTGATTGCATGGGAGTTTCATTCTCCGGAACCTGTGGTTCGCGGGCTAAACGGGGTTTTCATTAATATGTCTTTTAACCGTTTCGAGAAACAGCACGGCTTCATCAATATCCTTTTGCAATTCCTCCGGTTCGACAGTCCATGTGATGTCATAATCCGATTGAATGCGATGGTTGTACGATCTTTTGTAAATCGCGAACATTTGCGGGGAAAACAGACCGAGCTCTCGAACAAGTTTCGTGTTGAACCAGCCGAGGAGACGGTTATGCTTCGACGATTCAAAACCGTAAAGATATCCCAGCGCCGTTGAGGCGTAAAACACGGCGTAATAAGCTCGGTTTTGAGCCCCTTCCCAATCTTTGGAGAGAAAATAATTTCTCGCGGCGAGAATCGCTTTCTCCGATTTTTCCAATACCAATCGAATTAGCGTTTCACGGGTTTCCGGCATAATACACTCCTTTTGCGACGACTCGATCGAAATAAACGGGATTTTGGCGTAATCGATCCATGGTGTAAATCCTCAGATCGAAAAAAACGAACGCTTCGTACTCCTTGGAGACGTCGCCGGAATACTTCGCTTCGATTTGTCCGACGATTTCAATAATTTCATCCTCTTTTTCCCGGTTCGGAAAATTCGCGCCCTGGTCGTCGAATATCGAAACGACGTCGATGTCACTGTCATGATCCGGGACGCCATTCACTTCGGAACCGTAGAGATACAGTCCCCGAAAATCGGGAAACCGATCCTTCAATTGATTTTGCAATTCTTTGACCGCGTTTTCAGAAGAGATCCGCATTATTACCACCTACGATTCTACAATTATCTTGGAAATCGCTTTCCCGGAACCTTCGGTTCGCGGGCTAAACGGAGGGGTTGTTTTCTTTCCACGGCGGGGCGTCGGGGTTGGTGTCGGGGTTGAAATCGAACGGTTGCCCGTCTTTCGATTGAATGATCGGCAGTTTCAACCGGCGCAGTTCGGCAATTTCCGCCTGGATCGCGGTTCGGGCCCCTCGGAGAATTTTGCGGTTAAATTCGTCCAGTTGCGAATCCCCCGAAATCAAAGGGGCGTCGAGAACATCAGGTTGCATTTTGGGATTTCTCCTTGAGTGTGTTCCAGGAATCAATGCCGTAAATCACAATATCGCTTGCTGTTTCTTTCGTCGCGATGATTTTCCAATTTTCCCGGGAATTGTCGAAAAGCGTCCAATGATCGACGAGCGGTTGATAAACATTGAAAAAATGATGGAGCCCTCGATAATACCGTCGTCGGATCGTTTCCTCAGGAATATCGTGTCCGCCCTTGGCAACTCGGATCGCGACCCGTGCGGCGGCAAGCTCAGGGCTTTCCAGAGCGACAAAAACCAATCGCGTTTCGTACCCCTTGATTTTACTGTCTCGCAGAAATC
>JAVBTU010000372.1:0-2951 GCA_031556015.1 Thermoguttaceae bacterium | reverse complement strand
TCGGCGTGTTGTTCATTCGGATCGCGGAGTATTTCAAGGTCCATTTCACGGGCAGGGGCGAGGAATTTTCGTTTTTATCGAATCGATTGAGCTTCGATTTGCAGAAAATCGTGACATGCCGCATGGACAATCGGGCGGTTTTTCGTTCGCTTTCCCGGCTCGAACCGGGCAGTTCCCGAAGATGGACAAACGGAAGATCGGTCGCGAAAAATCCGTTGTCCACGTCCAAAAGAACCGCGCGGTTCGCTTCCATGTACAACACCGTCGTTTCTCCCCGGACGATACAGTTGTTCAGCGTGATACGATTGGTTGAAGCGTCGGTTTTCTCCGCGGTCCCCGATTCTTTGTCGCTCGTCCCCGCGGGATTGGTCGCCGTGGTCTCGGTCGCCGCGATCGGACCGGTCATTCTGTCCTGTGTCGTGCGGTCCGGCGAGAGTGTATAACTTTCCCGACTGAGAAGTTCCGGAATCTCGGACGATCGCGTTTCGCCGTTTTCCGAACGGGAAACCGTCGTCGACGGACGCGCGGAACTGGAGGTTGCCGCCGATAAATTCGAATTCGATTCCGCATTGACCGATTGCGCAACCCTGAAAACGGAAACCCCTTCGTGAAAAGCGTCTTGCGAGCCCGGTTTCGTATTGCGAATCGTGATCGAACAGTCGGAAAGGGAAAGCTGCCCCGGTCCCAACAGGTCGAACATCGACCATTTCGCGGCGTAAATGTACGGAGAAACATCCATCTCGAAACCGATCCGGTGAAACCGTAAACTTCCCCCGTTGAGCAGGAACAGGAAAATACGTCCGTCCTCTTTCACCACGGTGGAATCCTGTGGTTTGAAGTGAAGGGCCGGCGAAAACCCTTTTCCGGCTTGAATCGTCAACTGTTTTCCGACGAGAGACATCGGCTCGACTTTGACATTTGCCGCCCCGTTGAACCGCAATTCGATCGTCGCGTTTTTGCCCGCCGCGGCAATCGCCGCGCCGAGGTTCGTAAAAATTCCTTCTTCCAGACGTATCTTCGTCGGATCGACGATGAGCAGAGCCGAACCCGAAGTCGCATTCGGGTCCACCCCTGACGGAATGGTCGTCGGTTTCGACGCGGCAATGGAAGCGTAAATCGGCGCGGCGGACCGTAAGGAAAGCGATTCGCGAACCAATCCGACTCCGAGAGCGGCTCGAAAATCCTCCGAAACGGAAACACCGGCTCGCGTCGACGTCGACGCGCTATCCGAACCGGATACGGTTGCCTGGGAAACCGTGCGTCCGGAATCACCGCCATCCCAAAAGTTGAGAACGAAACTCCCTCGACCCGTTCCCCCTTTCGAAACCGCAACGGAAGTGTTGGAAGGCGTCGGCTTCCCGTTTGAATCCGTACGACTTGACGTGTTCGCAGAGGAGGAAGGTTCTTGCGCAACCGGCGACGGGGAGATTGACGGGGGTTGAATCTCCCCCTCTCGCCAAAACCAGTTGAGGAAGATCAGCGAAGCGATAAACACCGCGACTCCGGTCATCCAGGGAAGATGAGAAAGCAGCGATGAGTGTTTCGAGGCGGAGCGCATCGTCCAAACGGCGTTGCCCGGTCCGGAGGGACGCATACCGAGTTTCCCCGCGATACTTGTCAGTTCCGAAAGAAGCGCCGCCGGCGTTTGGTATCGTTGCCGGGGATCCTTGGCCATCATCCGCTCCAGGATGTAGGAAATCTCCGGCGGAGCGTCCGGTATGAAATTACGAATGTCCGGCGGCTCATCCCCTTGGTGTTGGAGCAGTTTTTGGAGAACCGTCCCTTCGTTAAACGGCGGTCGACCGGTCAGCATGAAGAAAAACGTGCAACCGAGAGAATAGATGTCGGAACGAATATCCGCGTTCCTCGGGTCCCGGGCCTGCTCGGGCGAAATGTAGTCGAAAGTTCCCAAGGTCACGCCGCTGGCCGTCAAATCGTCGCCGGGATCGGTCGGCTTTAAAAGCCGGGCAAGCCCCATGTCGATCAGTTTTGCGCGTCCCTCTTTCGTGATGAGGATGTTCGACGGCTTGACGTCCCGATGAATAACACCGTGAAACGCGGCATGATCCAAAGCGTGCGTGATCTGAATCAGGTACGTGATCGCCTGGGGAAGCGGAAAGACCCCTTGATTCTCGACGATCGTCCGGATATTCGTTCCTTCGACGAACTCGAACGCGATAAACGGAATCTCGTCCTGCTGTCCGGCGAAATAAACCTGGGCGATATGCTCGTGGTTGAGCCGGGCCGCCGATCGGGCTTCGTTCATGAACCGGGCGACGGAAAATTGATCCTGCGCCCGCTGTCTTTGCAGGACTTTCAGCGCGACTTTCCGGTCCAACGACTGATCGATTCCGAGATAGACACGTCCCATCCCGCCGCCGCCGATGTACTTCGTGATCGTGAAATGCCCCAGCATCGCTCCGGCGGCAAGATGGATGCCGGACGGAGGCCCTTGAAGATCGGAGGTTCTGGTCGTCGCTTTTCCAACGACTTCTTCCGTTTCCTTCAACTGGGGTACGACATCCAGCGGCGGATGGTCGGAAACGACCGTCTTGGCCGTTTCAAATGCGGAAGCGTGTGAAGATTTTTGTGTCGAAGAATCCTTTGGCGGGACGCCGGATGAAGACGCACTTCCAGATTGCGTCCCCTGCTTTGGGACGTTGGCGTCTTCGACTTGATTGGGTTTGTGTTCGTGAGACATTCGAAATCAAACGTCCCCCGGCTGCGATCCGGAAAGAAAGGGGATTTCTCACCTGAGGAGCGACGGGGGGAACCGAACACGGCGGTTCGGCGGAAAGACCCGTTCCGCCGAGCCGAAAATTGACATCTACCCGAGTGTGATGTCGCTGATTTTCACGAGCGTATGGATTTGTCGATGTCCGGTTTTCCGCTTCGAATTTTTCCGACGACGAAACTTGGCAACAACCAACTTCGGTCCTTTGGCTTCTTTA